>CBFHVR010000020.1:0-2308 GCA_965659495.1 uncultured bacterium | reverse complement strand
CTTTTATTTAAAATTAATGATTGGTTATTTTTACGATAAGAATTAACCAACCTATAATAAATGATAAACCACCAATTGGAGCTATCATGCCAAAAAAAGAATACTTGTAAATTGAAATTAAATATAAAGCACCTGAAAATAGTACAATACCTATAACAAAAGAATATCCAGCTAAATTTAAATTAACATCTATAACTTTAGATAAAATTCCTGTTAATATAATAGCCAGTCCATGAAATATTTGATATTGTACCCCGGTTCTAAATGTACTCATTTTATCTGCAATAGTTGCTTCAAGTGAATGTGCACCAAACGCTCCAATTATAACAGATAAACAACAAAAAATAATTCCGATTTGTATTAATAACATAAATTAAATCTCCTTTTTAGAAATTGTGATATCATAATCTCTATCTCTTGCTTTTTCTAAAAATGTATGTCCTTTTAAAGCATTTTCCACTGATACTGCGCCAGCAGCTATATTATTATAAGCAATTTCTATCGCCATGATAGATATATGCCAGCCAGTCCATTTTTCCATTGCTGTAAGATCTAGATTTTTACTGTAATATTCTTTTGCATCAATATTTAATTCAACGTTCTTAGAATCTTTTTTACCAATGGCTTTAATACGCATTAAACATACATCTTCAACTCTACCATGGTCTATTTTTTTTTCTAGTAATTGATGATAAAAATGTCTTGGGGTTATTTCATTGCCATTATGATTTATACTATCTCTTGAAAAAAGCCCAAGCTCTCTGTAAGCCTTCATCCACTCCCAGTGCCCCTTATATCTTAAAGTTTTATTTTCTAAGACTTTAAGCGTATCTTTAAAAGTCCATGGCATAGTAGATAATCCACCTGAAGTTACTGCAGCTTCTAATTCACCTATTTTATCAAATTTTATATTTTCAATATTATCAAAACATGGAACTTCTACAATTTCGCCATCTTTTAAAAAATATGCTTGTTCATCATATTCATTTGTTAATCCTTCAATATTAAAAAATAAAGAGTAATTCCATGGTGGAGATGGATTTTTAGGAAGCCCTCCATCACAAATATAAATCTCATCTGTTTGGTCTAAAATTTCAGTAGCTAACACTGCCATTGTAATATTCATTCCTGGACCCATTCCGCAATCTGGAACGATTGTAATTCCTGCAGCTTTTGCATCCTTATCCATTGATAACTGTTCTCTTACAATATTGGTATGACCCCCAAGGTCAACCATTGAGGTATTAGACTCAATCGCAATCTTCGTTAAATTTAGATTAAATTTATATGGAACTGCACTTATCATAACATCTGTGCTAGTAAGAATATTTAACATTGATTTAGAATCAGAAACATCAGCAACAATACTTTTTAAATTTTCAGTATTACTAATTTTAGATAATTTATTGACTGCTTCATCTAAATAATTTTTATCAATATCTACAATAGTTACATAATGATTTGAATCTCTTAATAAATCATAGGCAATTGATATACCCTGCCTACCTGAACCAACAATAACAAAATTTTTCATAATAAATGTATTTTTTAAGTTAAATTAACATCACAATTTAATATAAAGTGAAGCTATTATGATTATAAAAAAATATTCTTTTTTACTATTAATAACATTTAATTTTATTTTTGGCTATTATGGGCCTGGATTATCAATAAGTGAGTCAGATAATACAGATGCAATATCATTTAATCCCGCAGGTTTAGCTATTGATCATGGTATCCAATTTGATTTGTTTGGCAATACTAATACAAATTCAAATGATTTTTATACTAGTTTTAAAACTAAAAATTTTGGTTTATCATATAAAAATATTAATGGTCAAACTGGCTTTAGGATAGGCTTTGCTGATAAAATTCATAAAAATCTATATTATGGATACGTATGGGATGATAGTAATTTGTGGGATGTTGGCTTACTCTATAGGCCAGCTAACTTTATATCGCTTGCATGGAAAAGTACTTTAGATGGCAAAATGGATGATTTTATAACACATGATTTTGCAATGGGTGTTAGACCTTTTGGATGCAAGTCTTTAACATTTGGTTTAGATCAAAGGTATGATAAAGATTGGGGCACGCAAAATACTTCTTTATTTATTAAAACAATTCCAATAAAAGGTCTAGAGCTGTCTGCTTCTATTTCATCAAATGAATATGAAGATAATGGAATGCCTATATTTAATTTTGATAAACTTGATAATCATGATTTAAGATTGAATATTGGATTTAATCTTGATGGGATTAAACAAGTTTATTCTCATAGTAATAATGGAAGCAATATTTATGGAGC
>CBFHVR010000019.1:0-1510 GCA_965659495.1 uncultured bacterium | reverse complement strand
GCAGAATCAATTTATATATTACCATATGTCTTAGCCAGAGTTTTTAGACCAACTTTTTTAGATGTCTTCGACTTGACTAATTTAGAGCTAGGTACTCTTTTCTCAACATATGGCTCTATTGCTTTTCTCTCTTATATCTTTGGTGGTGTTCTAGCAGATAAATTTTCACCTAGAAAGTTACTGGCATACTCATTAATGCTCACATCTTTAGGTGGATTTTTAATGATGAGCTACCCTTCGTATTTTACACTGCAATTGATATATGCATATTGGGGCTTTACTACTGTTTTTCTTTTTTGGGCTCCAATGATTAAAGCAACTTCAATTATTGGAGGTTTGAAAAAACAAGGTAAAACTTTTAGCTTTTTGGATGCTGGAAGAGGGATTGTTGCTTCATCCATAGGTATAATAGGAGTTTTAATTTTTTCCTTCGTAGTGGTTGGAGATATAAGTGATTCAACTCTTCAAGAAAAACAGGATGCATTTAGTTATGTAATTGGAGCATCTTCTCTAATTGTTTTTATAACTGGTGTAATTGTTTATAATTTTTTGAATATCCAGATCGACAGTGAAGCTAAAATTGGAGATTTTAGGGATATGAAAAAGCTAATGAAATCAAAGTCTGTTATTTTAATTGGTCTGATAATTTTAACGGCTTATATGGGATATAAAATAACTGATATTTATTCATTATATGCTTCTGAAATAATGTTATTTGACGAAATTGAAGCGGCTAGAATTGGAGCTTATCAACAGTACCTAAGACCACTTGCGTGTATTTCAATAGCTTTTTTTGCAGACAAATCAGGTAATATCAATGTTATTATTGGAGGTTTTGCAATAATGCTAGTTGGTGCAATTTTATTTGCCAGCGGAATTGTTGTATCTGGTCTAAATTCATTATTTATTTTATCGTTAGTTATTGTTGCTACTGGAACGTACATTATAAGAGGTCTTTATTTTTCAATACTTAAGGATGGTAAAATTCCTACTGCACTAAGTGGAACTGCAATTGGTATTGTATCAATCATTGGATATACTCCCGATATTTTTGCCACTCCCTTATACGGATATCTTTTAGATACATATGAAGGAATCAAGGGACATCAGCTAGTATATCTAATTCTTGCAATTTCATCTTTAATTGGAATATATCTAAGTTTGAAATTCAAAAAAATTAATAATATCTAATGGAATATTTATCTAATTATTGGTGGCTAATTCTTATTATTATATCGATAGTGATATTAATATCTAGATCTTTTAAAAATCTCCAAAAAACAAATAATATCAAGCAGTTTATTGATGATAATGCCGTTATTATAGATGTTAGATCAGAGTCTGAATTTAATTCTGGAAATTTAAGGGGTTCTGTAAATGTTCCTCTTAAGGATTTAATGTATAGAGTTAATGAATTCGAAAAAGAAAAAAAATATATTACAGTATGTACTGTTGGAATGCGCGCTGAATCAGCAAAAAAGTTTTTTGAAAAGAAAGGATACCAAGTTGT
>CBFHVR010000018.1:0-1786 GCA_965659495.1 uncultured bacterium | reverse complement strand
ATAAGAAAAGTGCCTCAGAATATGTTGGTATTTATGATTCTACTGATAATGAAATATTAAATTTTCATATTAATAATCTTAATATTATTAAAGAGATTGAATATGAAATTATTCTATACGAAACCATACCTTGTTTGAGAGAAATCAAAATACTTTCTAAAATTTTTGATAAACTGGATAAAGAAATATGGGTATCTATGACATGTAATGATGATATTAATTTTAGGGACGGTTCATCAATTTCTGAAGCCTGCCATATCCTATCCAAGTTTGATCATATTAGTACTATTGGACTTAATTGCTTTTCACCACTTTATGTTAAAGAGGCATATGAAATTTTAAAAAATAATACTAAAAAGAAAATTATAATTTATCCCAACTCAGGAGAAGTTTATAATCCAAAAGAAAAAATTTGGAATGGAAAAAAATTGTATGAAGATAAAATGATAAAAAAATGGTTAAGTTTATCACCAGATATCATTGGAGGGTGTTGCAGGGTTGGATATGATGAGATTAAAAAAATGAGAGAAGAAATAGATAATCATGAATAATATTCTATCTAATTATATAATATCATTTGTTGCTTTTTTGATATCAGTATCACTGGGATTGCTTACTGGAATCGATGAGGTAAGAAATGGAATTATATTGTCTTTTATTTTTCACTGGTTATTATTTATACCTGCATATATCTTTAAAACAGAGAAATTTTATGACCTGACTGGAAGTTTATCATACATAACTATCATATTGTATGTACTCATATCATCCAATGATGGAACTAGTAACTTTGGGAATATCATTCTTTCAGCTTTAATAATAATTTGGACCTTACGATTAGGAACATTTTTATTTTTAAGAATAAAAAAAGCAGGCGAGGATAAAAGGTTCAGGGAAATAAAAAAATCATTTAGTTGGTTTTTTATGGCATTTACTGTTTCGGGCATGTGGGTATCAATTTGTGCCCTTTGTGCATTAACAGGAATATCAAATGGAATAGAATTAAACACTATAACACATACAGGTATAATATTATTTGTAATTGGATTTACAATAGAGATAGTAGCCGATACTCAAAAGACAAATTTTAGAAAAATCGAGGATAATAAAGATAAGTTCATAACAACAGGATTGTGGAAATTCTCGAGACATCCGAATTATTTAGGTGAAATTATTCTATGGATTGGAGTGGCAATAACTAGCTACTCATCACTAGAGATAAATCAACTATTCACTCTTATATCTCCTATATTTACGTATTTACTTCTTGTATATGTAAGTGGAATAAATTTATTAGAAAAAGGGGGAGAAAAGAAATGGGGAAATCTAAAAGAATATAAAGAATACAAGAGTAGAACTCCAAGATTGTTTTGGTTTATTTAGCACTATATATAAAATAAAATAAATTTAAAAGTATAGAGTTTTTTAGTAAATACTTATACTAAAACCTAATTTAACAAAAAACAAATCATTATTTAAACCTTTACCTATTGACAAATCTAATTGTTTATAGTTGTCGATGAGATAAGTTAAGCCTGAGTCAAAAGTAGAATTAGAAGTTTCTGAATTTGAATCACCAAAAAATTCAAAAAAAACTGAAAACGGGCCTAGAGACTTTCCGTAAACTACTGAATAACTATATTTTGCATCGTAATTAATAAATTTATTATACCCAATATTATATCCTATTTGAGAGTCAGAGGTTAAATTGTGTGTAACTAACAATTTATTTAAAAATCCATATTCATTATTCGAAAAAACTTCTGAAGCAGTTGGAATTGATAGA
>CBFHVR010000017.1:0-5758 GCA_965659495.1 uncultured bacterium | reverse complement strand
GGTTGGTATACAATACTATCTGTAAAAGGGATATCTGACCAATTAGAAGTATTATTTAATGATTCTTGCCAGATATAGGTATAATTACCATCAGCTCCTGATGGTAAAACTGTAAATGATAATGAATCGGGTTGTGAATTATAGCAAATATTCTGGCTAGAACTAATAGCTCCAGCAGATAATGGATTATAAACATTAATGTGTATTACATTAGAATATACGGGACCACAACCAGATTCAGAAACAGTTTTTACTCTATAATAATGATCCACTAATAAATTAGATGGAGAATAACTTAAACCTGATAAAATGGGTTGCCATCCACTAGAAACATTTAATGAAAATTCCCAAGTATAAGAGTTTGAAGTTAGTATTCCCCCCCCTTGAGATAGCTGAACAATATTTAATGTTTGAGGTGAAGAATCATAACAAATATCTTGATTATCAGAGATTACTGCTGGAGATAAATCATTAAAAACTGAGTCAATAACAAAATTTGTTTCATAAACTCCACATCCGAAGTCTGATGTAACTTCCAATCTAAAATATGTTGTTTGAAATAAAGGACCAGGCTGATAGGAATTAGTATTATTTGTTCCAATAATATTATTCCAAGATATTCCATCATTTGAAGATTGCCAAATTGTAGAAAAAGAACCATCAGCTCCACTAGCATTTATATCTACATAGTGAGCTAGAGGAATATCTCCAAAGCATAAAAACTGGTTATCTAGAATGGTACCTGCATCAACAGGATCAAAAACCACAAGATTTAAAAAAACTAATGAATCACATCCATTTACGGCAATTAATGTATCAAGATAATTTCCATTAGAATTATACAATGATGAACCAACTGTAAAATTATCCCAAGAACATATTGAAATGTTTAAAGAAGTATCTATAATAGATGGTTGAGTTATAAGTTGTGAAATAGAAGATAAACATTGGTTAGTGTCTGATACTGTTACTGAATACAAACCAGCTGTTAAATTATAAATATCCTCAGTTGTATCTCCTGTTGACCATAAATAGTATGAAGGGTTTGCTGAAGAAGTTAAATCAATACTACCATCATTTCCACTATAACAACTAACATTGTTACTTGTTATATTCAAAACAGGAGAATTATAGATAATTAAGTCTAAATTTGCAATACTATCACAACCATTAGATCCATTAAGTATAGTAAAATAGTTTCCACTATTAAAATATGTTATTCCATTCCAAAAATATGAATCACAAGATGTTGTACTTGAATATGAACTAGTAGTATAATTAATTGTTAAATCAAGCATAACCGTACTGTCACATCCATTAAAGTTTGTATATTGATTGGAATAAATACCAGAAGAATCATAAGTTACCCCATCCCATAAAAAACTATCACATGAATTTATTGAAACAAATGTAGTATCATCATAATCACAACTTCCATCATCAAGATTTGCTAATGAATCGTAATTACAGGCATTAGGGTCTGTACATCCCAAAATAGTAGGATTTGAAACGATTATAACACCTTTCATACCAAAATTTACATGCGGCTGACACACATAATAATATGTTTTAATTGTATTAAGAATAATAGTTGTATCTGCACCAAAATCAATATTAAAACCTCCAACTAAAGGATTTGACCCGTTTATTGAATATGTTAAAGAATCAACTTCTACTGCATTATGAGAATTACTTAAAACAAAATTAATTGTATCTCCTGTATTTACATTTAATGTGTCAGGAACAAAATTTAATCCAGAATTAGTTATAATATTTTGAGAGGATACATTTAAACCCAAAAGAATTAATAAAAATAATTTAGAAAAGAATTTCATGTATAAATCTGTTTAGATAAATCTTGTCGAAATAAAAATTTCCTAAATATAGAAAAATTAAATATTTTTTAAAAATTATTCCTAAATTATAAAGGTTTTAATGGAAATTTTAAATTGGAATAATCAATAAGTTCTGCTTCAATTTTTCCAGCCCATATTTGAGTTTCAACTTTTAGTAGTATATGATTCTCATCATTAGAAATCCATACTTTCATTTTCTCACCATTTTCAAAAACTCTTCCCTCCTGCATTAGTGGCTTAAATACTAAACATTCAATAAATCCAAAATTTGTATTTATGGTGTCTTTATGTAAATACATAATTTCTAAAAAATAATTTTCTTCATCCATAAAAATTGGAATAAAAAATTTGTCATTAATTTTTAAATCCGTTGCATTAAAAGTTCTAGCAAAGAACAATGCTGATAGCATATCTTGACTATCATTATAAATATAATACGATGTATCTTTTGAATAAACAATATTATCATTGTGGTTAAATTCATATAACTGTAGTTTTTTAAAGCCTCCTTCAGATATATCTCTCTTAAATCTAACAGGTAATATGGAAGATGTGTCTAAAAGTGTTTCATAAGTATCTCTTACTTTAAAAAAAAAATCAAAAAACGGAGTTGTTTTTCCAGAACCAATAATTTGGTAACATGACTTGTTATTTATTTTTTTAATTGAATTTATTTTTAAGCTTGCATCTCCAACTTTAATTCCAGCAAAAGAAATATTATATGTAAAATTCTCACCTAACTTATAAGGTAATATTTCCTGTGATGATAATTGATATGAAAAAAAAATCAATATTAGAAAAATTTTAAATCTAAAAAGTATTAAATTCATTAATTAAAAAGATCTTATAGCTCTAATACGAAAAGGGAAATATTTTTCTGATATAGATAAGTCATGATGTACTGTATACATATTCATTCTCCATGCACGATTACTTTCTTCTTCATATTCTGATGAAGACCAATAATAATCATCTTTAAATTTATCTCCACCATTATTAAAAGATGTAGAATTAATAAAAAATCTCTTTGAATACATGTCTTTTAGTTGATCTTTAGAAGGTAAAATCCAATCATTAAATCCTTGTGATGAACTTGCAGAACATAAACTATCTGCATATTTCCATTTAGATTGTTTTAAATCTTTTAAATCACACACAAATCCATGTTGTCGTGTAGAATCTAATTGAAAGATAATACCACCTTCAAAAAAATCTCCAATTTTTAAATCTGGATAACAGTACTTTGTTAAATAAAAACTTGATAGTTCAGTGTTCTTGCATTTTCTAAAAATTGTACATGCTGCATCAAATTTTCCTTGCGCATTTAAAATTCTAGCTTTTAAAATGTATAGATTATCTTCTATATTTTTATTAGCATAGTTTTTATAGAAAAAAACCTTATCAATATCATTTTTAGCATCTTTAAAATTACCAAGAACATAATTAATTTTACATCTAAGCTCTTTATATCTAGACAGCCAATACCAATTTCCGTCATCACTTTCATACTGAATAGCCTTATTAATATCTTGTATTGAATTAATATAATCACCCATAAGATATCTTATTCTGGCTCTATCATAAAGATGAACTGCTAGTACTGATAATGAGGAATAAGAATAACTATCTATTAATTTTTTATTGTAGGATAATGCTTCATTTAATTTCCCGTAACGTGTATGAGAATATTCATCAAATACTTCAGAAATTCTACTATTTAATATATCATTAGTAAAATATGATGAACTTACATCAACAGTATCACCATAGTTTGGTTCTTTGTTAAATTTATTGACATAAATTTCTTTTTTAGTTGGAAGAGGAATATATTTTAAATTTGATTTATTAGAAGAGTCAAGTATTTCAATATTTTGAGTTTTAATTGAGTTTTCAGTAACTAGTTTATCTCTTTTAGTTTCTTGAAGACTATAAATCTTCATTTTCTTATTTAAAATCATGCTGATATTTAAATCCCATTTTAACCATTCATCAGTTTCATTCTTCTTACATTTATAAAACAACTCAAATGAAAGTAAATATTTTCCATTTAAGTTATCGATTTTCAAAGTTTTCCATTTGACTAAATGCTTTTGGAATAAATATTTATTATTATATTCTGTTGATTTTATTATTATTTCTTCCAATAAAATATCATCTTCATTGAACCATTTAATTACCTTGTTATGATAGAATTTATCAAAATCTCCATAGTCTTGTTTTTCCAAAGTATTATAATAAGAGATTAAAAATTCTTTAAAATCTTTTTTTGTTGGCTGATTAAAATTAGTTAATGGAATATGTTGAGGATTTAAATACAGAAAAGTAAACAGACTAAATAATAATAAAAAAAATATATTTCTAATTGTTAAAATTTTACTCTTTGGCTTTTTATCATTATTTATATTATTATCAATAACAATATCAGATTTTATATTAGTTGACAATATGTCATTTTTAAAGTCAATGCATGATTGATACCTAAGAGATTTTTCTTTTTTAGTTGATTTTTCTATTATATCTTCAATTTTTCTAGAAACACCAGGATAAATTTCACTTGCTTTTGGTAAATCATTATTTATTATTTGTGTTTGTATCTTAAATGAATTGGTTTCATCATTGTAAGGAGATTTGCCAACTGACATATAAAATAGAGTAACACCTAGAGAATATATGTCAGAAAGTTTATTAAGCTTTTCAGCATTTACCTGCTCTGGACTCATATAAGTTGCTGTCCCAATTTGAACTCCTGTCTTAGTTAGTCCCAGCTCTTCTTCTTGTAATTTAGCAATTCCAAAATCTAAAACTTTAATCTTTCCATTTTTATCAATCATTATATTCGAAGGCTTAATATCTCTATGTACTAATCCTTGATCATGAGCATAGCCAATAGCATCTAATATTTGAGCAAACAAAGTAGTTAGTTCATTCTCAGGAATAGGCCCGGAAACTTGATTGATATGTTCATCTAACTGAATGCCATCAAAATATTCCATTATAAGAAACAAACCATCTTTTTGTTCCTTATAGTCAAGTAGCTTAACAATATTTGGATGATCTAATTTGGAATGCGTTTTAGCCTCTTGAGAGAACCTTTCTCTAAAACTAGGATCATTAGCTAGGTTCTTGTGTAAAGATTTAATAGCCACTTTCTTTTCAAGCTTCTCGTGCTTAGCAAGGAATACATCACCCATACCACCAGAGCCTATCTTTTTAATTATCTTATAACCAGAAATATTAATCATCTTGTATAATATTATTTGCAGCTATCATAATCTGAACATGATCTTATGTCTCCTAGATCACAAGCTTTTTTATAATCATCACAAAAATCCCACTCTCCAAGTAGTCTTTTACATACAGCTCTATCTCTGAATACATTAGCATTATTAAATTTTAAATCAATACTTTTTGTAAAATCATCAAGTGCAGATTCATAATTGTCAAGTTTGACATAAGAAACACCTCTTTTATAATATGCTTCTGCATAGTTAGGATTTGCATTAATCGCTCTACTGTATGTCTTAATAGCAGATTTGAAATCTTCATTTAATCTTTCTTTTTCTGCTTCTTTGAAAAAGATTTCAGGTTTTATTGTAGATTTCATTTCTACTTTATTTAGGTTTTTTGATTTAGACTTTCTTTTTAATTCTTTCGCATTTCTTTCAGCATCAGCTTTTCTCTTTGCTTCCGCTTTTTTTTCTTTATCAGCTTTTTTCTTTGCTTCCTTTTCTTTCAGGATCAGCTTTTCTTTCAGCATCAGCTTTTCTCTTTGCTTCATCTTTTTTTTCAGCATCAGCTTTCTTTCAGCATCAGCTTTTCTCTTTGCTTCCTTTTCTTTCAGCATCAGCTTTCTTTCAGCATCAGCTTTTCTCTTTGCTTCAGCTTTTCTTTCAGCATCAGCT
>CBFHVR010000016.1:0-108308 GCA_965659495.1 uncultured bacterium | reverse complement strand
TTAGGGAAAGTTCCTTTTTTATAATTTTCTTCAATTATAGGCATCACTTCTTTTGATACAAACTCATGAGCCATTTTCTGAACCATAGTTTCTTCATCTGTAAAATGTTCAGATATTCCTAAAAAATCTATACAACTTAGCTTCATATAATCTCCATATAAATTCAGCCCTCAAAATAGTAACTAAATTTAGGCATAAATATATCCTGGAAAAAAGAGCTTTAATAATTAATTAAGGAATTAATAGTTTTATCTATTTTTGATTTTGGAAAATAAATATTTTGCTCGATATTAGCGGTAAATGGAATTGGGGTATCAATAGAAGCTAACCTTACTACTGGTGCATCTAAATACTCAAAACAATGTTCACTTACAAGTGATGAAATTTCAGCTCCAATACCTCCTGTTAAATTATCTTCATGAATAATAAGCACTCGATTTGTTTTTTTAACTGAATCAAAAATTCCGTCTTTGTCTAAAGGAACTAAAGTTCGTAAATCAATTATTTCTAGACTATAATTTGAACTCTTAGAATATTCAAGAATCCATTCAACTGCCAAACCATAAGTTATAATAGTTAAGTCAGTTCCACTTTTTAAAATTTTCAGCTTTCCAAGCTCAAGGTTATACTCATCTTTTGGAACAAGAGATTTTAAACTTCTATATAATGCTTTATGCTCAAAAAACATTACAGGATTAGGGTCATCAATTGCAGATAGTAACAATCCTTTTGCATCATAAGGGTTTGATGGGTATACAATTTTTATACCTGGTATATGAAAAAAAGTAGATTCGTTACTTTGCGAGTGGAATGGTCCACCTCCAATACCTGCACCTGTTGGCAATCTTAATGTGACATTAACAGATTTTCCCCACCTATAATAGGTCTTAGCTAAATTATTAATAATTTGATTAAAACCATTGCTTACAAAATCAGCAAACTGTAATTCTACAATTGGTTTAAAACCTTCTAAAGACATACCAAAAGCAGCACCTATTGCTCCAGATTCAATAATTGGAGTATTTCTAACTCTTTGTTTACCAAACTCTTTTAAAAAACCTTCTGTAACTTTAAAAACACCACCATATTCAGCTATATCTTGACCAAACAATATAACTTTTTTATCCTTTTTCATTTTAAGATACAGTGAATCTTTTATAGAATCAACAAAACGTAATTCTACTTTATCATTTGATTTAATGTCAATTTTTTTAAAACTATTATTTAAAAAAACATCATTTAGTTCGTTACTTACACTAGATGTAGGGTTGTTTTTTTTAATAACAGAATTAATAATATTATCTATAGTATTATTTATAGTATTATTTAATTCTAAAATTCTTTTTTTAGTGATTATTTTTTTTTGGATTAATTTTTTTTCAAATTTCAATAGCGGGTCTTCTTTTTCCCACTTTTGAATTAATTTTTTAGGAACATATTTTACTCCAGATGCTTCTTCATGCCCTCTAATCCTAAATGTTTTAGCTTCTATCAAGACTGGCTGAGGTTTATGTCTAATAATATCTGAATATTTTTTTATTTTCTCATAAACATCTAAAACATCATTACCATCTACAATATCACCAATAATTCCATAACCATTTGCTTTATCAACGAGATCTTTACATCTAAACTGTTGTTCGTTTGGTGTAGATAATCCATAACCATTGTTTTCTACTAAAAAAATTACAGGTAATTCCCATACTGCAGCTAAATTTAATGCTTCATGGAAATCTCCTTCGCTTGTTGAACCATCACCAACAAAAGAAAGGGCTATATTTTTTTTATTATTTATTTTAAATGATAAAGCTAAACCATTTGCCACTGGAAGCATTGCGGCTAAATGAGATATCATACCAACTATTTTTTTATTCATATCACCAAAATGAAAGGTCCTATCTCTACCTTTGGTATATCCACCATCTTTACCCATTAATTGGGAGAATAATTTTTCTAAATCTAATTCTCTTGTAGTAAAAACACCTAAATTTCTGTGCATTGGAAGAATATAGTCATCCTTATTTAATGCAAAGGAAGAACCAACAGCTATAGCTTCTTGTCCAATACCAGAAAACCACTTAGATAGCTTACCTTGTCTTAATAACAAAAGCATTTTTTGCTCTATATTTCTAGGAAGTCTTAAATAGTAATATAATTGTTTTAATTCAGAATTTGAGAGACTCATAGATCCACGCAATTAATCTTATTTTCTAAAGAACCTAACTTATCAATAGTCAATTTAATTTTATCACCATTTTGAAGCCAAATATTTGAATTATTTGTTTGATTTAATTCTAATAAGCAACCTGTAGCACATGTTCCAGATCCTATTAAATCACCTGGGAATAATTCAACTCCATATGAAGCTCTTTCAATCATATCTGCAAAAGACCATGTAATATTTTTAAAATTATCATTTGAAATCAACTTATTATTTAAAAAACCATTCATTTCTAAATCATATTTTAAATCTTCAACCCTACCAATCATTCTATCTTCTATTTCATCTAAAGTAACCAGAAATGGACCTACTGAAGAGGCAAAATCTTTTCCCTTAGCTGGACCTAGATTAAGCTTCATCTCTTTCATCTGAATTGCTCTAGAGCTCCAATCATTTAAAATTGTGAACCCAGCAACATAATGATATGCTTCTTTAGCTTTTATATTCATTCCTTTTTTAGATATTATCAGTCCTATTTCTAATTCAAAATCTAATTTATTTATTTGATTATTAAATAAGTTTATGTTGCCAGAACCAACTATTGAGTTATGATTAGAAAAGTAAAAAACAGGAAACTCATCATACTCAGGAATCATATCTAACTTTCTACTTTTTCTTCCTGCTTCGACATGCTGCCTAAAAGAATAAAAATCTCTAAAAGAATTTGGTTTTAATAGAATCTCTACATTAACACTATCTAAAGAAATAATTTGTTTATCTTCAGATTCCATAAGATTATTTAACAATATATTATTATCACAGAAATTTAGTAAATAATCGTTTAAATTATTTGGAAGTTGACCATTTGACAACAAAGGTATATCTACAATATCATTATCATTAATTAGATACCCTAAAGATTTAACTCCTTCATAAGAATAAGCTATAAATTTCACGATTTATTTTCAGATTTGGCGTCAAAGAACCTTGTAGTGGGATATGCAAACTCAAGATTAACGTCCTTATCAAACTCATTTAATATATCTTCCCAAATATATTGACTAGTAATCCTTCTCTTCCTAGGATTACATAAATATCTTATAGTTAATAATATACCAGAATCTTCAACTTTAGTGTAAACCTGAGGTTCAAAGTCAGGCTGATAAACCATATATAATCTTGATACTTGTTTGAAATTTTTTGCTGCTACTTTACTAATATTTGCGGTGTGTTTTTTTGAAATTTTTTCAAGTATTTTCTTACCTTTTTTCCAATCACTTTCGAAAGTTAATAAAACATCAACCTCGTTCCATATATATTTAAAACCTTTGCTATAATTTGCTAAAATATCAATAAAAACTTTTCCATTTGGAATATGTATGATTCTACCTGAGGCTTGCTCTCCTGCGCCCCAATGACCAACCTCCATTAATGTGAATTTAAAAAAATTAATATCTATTACATCTCCTGAGTGCTCACCTATTTGGACTCTATCTCCAACAACAAAAGGTGCCCTAGATAATATAAATGCCCAGCCTGTAAGATTAATTAAAGGATCTTTTAAAGCAATTGCAACACCTGCAGATAATAAACCTAAATAAGTTGCAATAGATTCAAATCCTTTAAACCATATTTGTCCAACGATAATTAAACCTAAAACATTAATAACGTAACTTGATATTTTTTGCCATCTATATCTTATTAAAGCATTAGATGTATTTCTAAAAAGTATTTTTAAAAATAATTTTCTAAGGATAATAAAAGATAATATTGCAATGAATGAGGCAATAAACTTTACCTGTATTGAAGAGTAAGTAAAAAACCTTGTAAACCAATCTAAATTATCTAACATAATATCAACAGTTTGGATTCCAGGTTAGCTCCTCATCATCTAACTTATAATTTGCATACCTAGATAAAACAAAAAATAGATCTGACATCCTATTTAAATATTCTATAATAATAATATCAATAGATTCTTTATCTAATATTTTCACAACAAAACGTTCTACTTTTCTACATTTTACTCGAACTAAATGCAATCTAATACTTAACTCATTGCCTCCAGGTAAAACAAATGAATTTAAATCTGATAGATATTCATTATAATAATTTATATTTTTTTCTAATTCAATAATGGATTCTTTAGTTACCATAGGCATATTATCAATCTTAAGATTAGTATCTAATGCAAGCATATTACCCAAATTAAAAAGTTCATTTTGAATTTTGATTAAAAGTTCACTCAACTCATTTAAATCTTTATTATTAATCTTTTTTAATAATACCAAACATGAACCCACCGAAACATTCAGCTCGTCAACTTCTCCGAAAGCAGATACTTTACTGTTACTTTTTAATACTCTTTGGCCTCCAATTAAAGAAGTCATACCTTTATCACCAGTTCTTGTATATACTTTATTTATAATAATATTTGGTTTTTTAATTTTAATTACTCCTAATTAATCGATGAACGTTTTAATTTAATTATTAAATCGTTTAATAAAATATTTTGTATTTTTGTCCAAAATATTTTTTTACTGTTTTTGATTTTCATTAATTCCTTATTAGTCCATTCAATATATGTAGCATCACCATCAGCAATAACATTTGCTGAAGCACCTTCTTTAGTTATATAGCTAATTTCTCCAATAAAACTTCCACGCGGTAGAAAAGCTATACTTTTACCTTTTGATTTTACGTTGACCTTGCCATTAATTAATAATAATATAGAATTAAGTTTTTCATCTTTTTCGATAATTGTAACTCCATTTTCAACATTTTTAATTAAACCCATTTTCCAAAATGTTAAAAACTCAAATGTAGATAAACTTTTAAAAACTGATTCATAAATATCAAAAATCTTAGGTTCAATATATCTTTTTCTTCTCTCATTAATTATTCTTACTATTTGATATAGATTAATAGCAACAAAGACTATCATCCAGAAAGAAGAATCCATTTTTTGTTCAATATAACTTTGAGTAATAAATCTTAAAAAATAACCTAATGTTAATAAAA
The DNA here is from genome assembly GCA_965659495.1 of uncultured bacterium. Lineage (GTDB taxonomy): Bacteria > Fidelibacterota > Marinisomatia > SCGC-AAA003-L08 > D37C17. Next base: position 103,126 of record CBFHVR010000016.1, on the reverse strand, counting down.
TTCTAATCCAGAGAATCTCTCTAAAACCTAGAGCTACAAGATTAAGTAAATATCCAACATTTAATAATATAAAACCGATATCCATTCTTAGACTACAACCTTAATTGAAATTAATAATAAAATAACACCCATAATTTTACTAATTATTATCGAATATTTATTTAAAAAATTTTTTGAATAATTAGAAGTAAAGAAAATAGAAACTATACAAAACCAAATACCCGTACAAAATACCATCCAAATGCCATAAATAATTTTAATGTAAAGAGGAGTTAGTTGACTAATAATAACAGTAAATAGGGATATAAAAAAAAGGATGGCTTTTGGATTAAGTAGATTAGTTAAAAAACCAATTAAAAAAGGACTTCTAAACTTAAAAATATTATTGTCCAATGATTTATTTTTGCTATTAGACTTAATTAATGTGATAGATATAAATAACAAATAAAAAAAACATAAATATTTGATAAGGTTATATATGTAAGTATTATTAACAAATAAATAATCTAGACCAAAAATACAAAGCAATACATGTATCAATATCCCGATTGATATTCCCAAACTGGTTTTAAGTGCGTTTAATCTTCCATATTTAATACTTTGAGATGTGACAACAATAAAGTCTGGACCAGGACTAATGACTGCTAAAAAGTGAATAATTATTACTGATAAAAATTGTTCGATAGATATAAAAGTTAAGTGTGTACCGAGGGCCGGAATCGAACCGGCACGGACGTATATTGTCCGAGGGATTTTAAGTCCCTTGTGTCTACCAATTTCACCACCTCGGCATTACGAGGCGTCGACCAGATTCGAACTGGTGCATAACAGTTTTGCAGACTGCTCTCTTACCACTTGAGTACGACGCCTTAAAAAAAGCTGAGCGAAAGATCGGATTCGAACCGACGACCCTCACGTTGGCAACGTGATGCTCTACCAGCTGAGCTACTTTCGCAATAAAAATATAAAAAAGCTAAATACAAGAGTCCAATTTTAGAGAAATTAATACGAAAGGAACAATACCTTTTTTAACAAATTAATGATTATGGCCATGATGAGGGTCTCCAGGTAACCTACCCTGACTATCCATCATAGGACCTCCGATTTCTAAAATCTTTTCTTTCCCTTTATCAACAATCTTAAGAATACTTGGGCTATCAAATATTAATTTTCCCAATTCTATTTTTTCAAATGAAAGTGTATTTATAGCATTCTCTAAAGACTGATTTGCCTGATTTAATTGTGATTGGTAGCCATATATTCTATTTAAAGTTTTCTGATCACTTTTATAAAGCTTTATTAAATCTGCGTTTGGATTACCCTGCTTCATTTTTTGCAGCCTATCTCCAACACGATTAATAGTATTCTCACACCAAGCTAAATCTGTAAAAGGTAATGTTTTATCAACTAAATTTAATTCAAACTTATAAAGTATTTTACCTCTGTCACCTGCTATATATGTTGGAATTTGAGCACCTCCATCAGAAGAACGAGTTCTTCCTCTGCTACTTAAAATCATATCTAATTCTAAATCATTACTATATAATTTAGTCAAGTCTTGCTGAGTAGCATTAAATAGCAAAATCACAACATCGCTTTTGTTATTAACTTCTTTAAGAACATTTTTAAGAGAAGCTATAGGATCTAAGATTTGAATCTCATTATTATCAAAAATAGATGTTAAACCAACTACACCTATATTTGTATTATTTGATTTTAAAATAGTATACGGTTCAAAAATTAATTGACCAGACTTATTGACTATATTAGCAGATAGAAATGGAAAATTAGATTTTTTATATTGGTCTAAAATAAAATCAAGACCACCAGCAAAGTCTTTAGAACCTACTGAAAATGCATCACATCCCATTTCATTAAAAGAATCAATAATAATTTCTGCATTCACTTTTGCAACATCTAAAGTAACGCCTGGATCTAGTATGTTTTTTTTAAACAGTAGATCACCAGCATCTAAGATTAATGGATTTATACCTTCTGCTTTTAAATTTTTAATTACTGTAGCTTTTCGAGCAAGACCGCCCAATGGTTTTTTCTTTCAACCACAGGGATCTATTTCACCGTGAACATTCGTAGTGCCAATAATAGTTAGTATATTACTATTATCTGATTCGATTGAAAACAAAGGGCAAAACACAATTAATATATAAATTAGTTTTAACATTTTAATTATTTTTTGAATTGATGTTAACATATAAACTTATACCTAATAGTACAATATCTTCAAATATTCTTTTAATCATATTATTTCTTAATTCGGTATCATCTAAACTTCCTGAATTTAAATCAAAACATCCGCAATCGACATTTATTCCTCTTACAAGAGCTTGAGATAAAATAAATAGGAACCATAATAATAAAGCAATAGATATAAAAGATGCACCATTTATGTTTAAATTAAAAATTAAACATATTCCAATTACTAATTCAAGCATAGGTACAAATAAAGCAAATAAATTATTTAAAAATACTGGAGTAACATGATAGTTATCTATCAAGTTAGAAAAACTTAAAGGGTCTAAAATTTTATCTATACTTGCATAAATAAATATAAACCCCAATAATAATCGAGATATAAATAAAAAGTTAATATTTTTAAATAAATTAATCATTGTCTACAGGGAAACCATTATCTAACCATTCAGGCATTCCGCCTTCATATATTAATATTTTTTTAATTCCTAAATTATATAAGTAAAATCCCAAGTCTTCACTTAAACTACATCCATGACCGCTGCAGTAGATTATAAAATTTTTATTTGCAAAAGATTCATTATTTATTTTATTCATACTTCGACTTAAATAAAAGTCTCCTTTAGACATACCTATATAAAACACATAACCATTTAAATCAATTTTTTGGGTGAAATCTTCCTTAAGTTGAATCATATATTCTAAATCATAATCACTAAAAATCTGATCAATTAATTCATAAGGTAAATTTACAGATGATAATATATGCTGTTGACTAAAAGATTCATTATCTCTAGCATCTATAAAAGTAACAAAGTTTTTATCATATAGTAGTTTAGCAGTTTTTAAATCTACCAAGGTAGGAGATTTAAGATTATTAATAAAAGTTAATAGGCTATCAGATTCACTGGAAAAATCAACAACTTCTTTCAGCTTTTTTTCTTTAATTATAGGATAATCGTCGAGAAAAAAATATCTAAAGAACGACAAGACCAAAGAAATTATTATTATTTGAATTATATCTTTATATTTAATTTTCATAAATTTAAATTATTCTAAGTCTAAATTTAATAAATAAAAGCTTTTTCTTTGAGAACTATTCAATAAAAAATAAATTAAGGCGTTGGTGCAGGTGTTTTTCAAGGGGATATAGCTCAGCTGGGAGAGCGCTTGAATGGCATTCAAGAGGTCAGCGGTTCGATCCCGCTTATCTCCACTTTTAAAATTTAAAGGAGTATTTATGTTAAGCATGTCAAAATTAAGAGATAATTCAAAATGGGTACTATGGACACTACTTTTCTTTTTTGTAGCAAGTATGACCGTAGGTGGTTTAGTAGGTGGAGCTAATATCCTTGGTACAATACAAAGTTTTTTTGGTAAAGTCGATACGACTTTATATGTTGGAAAAATAGGCAATGAGAGTATTCCTATTTCATATTTTTTAAATGAGAGACAAATACAATTAAATCGTTTTAGACAACAAGGAAGGAATATAGATTCAAGAGCTGAACAAAATGCAAGCGATTTTGCTTGGAATAATATTATTGAAAGAAAAATTAAAGATGAAAAAATAAATGAACTAAATATGATGGTTCAACCTGATGAAGTTTATAATTTTTTACTTCTAAGTCCTCCTTTAGCCTTTCAAAATAATCTTAAAGAATTAGGTTTATTTAAAAATGAAGAAGGAAATTTTGATTTAGATTCTTATCAATATTCTGTTAGCAATAAAGGTATTCCAGATACTGCAAGAAACTTACTATTAACTTGGGAAAATTATTTGAAAACATTTTTAGCAGATAGAAAGCTTCAAAGCTTTTTCAATAATTTAAACAGTATATCAGACTATGAAATTAAAAACGATTACAAACTAAATAATATTAACTGCACAATAGATATACTAAATATTAAAGTTAATGATGTTAATGATTCTCTCATAACAATAAGTGATGATGAAATATTAGATCAGTATATTAACGATAAAGAAGAAAAGTATAAAAATGAAGAATCAATTACTTTACAATATATACAATTTGAAAATCTTAATTCTACTTCAGATTTAGATTCTCTTCAAATAATAGATTTACAAGATAGTCTGCTACAATTATCTATTGATTTTTCATCTGATGCTCAAATGACTTCTTTCGATGAGGCAATACAGGATTATGACATTACTAAAATTGATACAATCAAAGTAACCGAAGATTTTAAAAATAATTCAGGTTTACCATTTCAAATGGGATCAGTAAGACAAGCTATTAGATTTGCTTTTGATAACAACAATGGTGATACTTCTGATTCTTTCCAGACAGATAATGGCCTTGCTGTCTTCAATATTTTAGGTAAGAATAAAAGCTATTATACTGATTTAGAAGAGTTAAAAGGTAGTATTGAAAGAAGTTTAAAAAGAAAACATAAGCAAGACTATTCATATGAGTTACTTTCAAATACTGACTATAAATCAAAAGATTGGAATGAATTAGCTGAAGATAATGATCTAATTTCATTTTCTAATAATATTTCTTCATCTATGGGTGGTAGTTTTCAAACTATAGGTAGAAATAATTCTCTAATAAGTCATTTAAATTCAATGGATAATAATGAATTTTCTCAGATTATAAAATCATCTAGCAATGTTTTTGTTGTAAAACTTATAACAAAAGATAAATTCAACGATGATAATTTTGCTACTATACTTGATTCATTGAGAACTGAATCCTCCTTAAAAGCTAGAAATAAGGTATATAATCAATGGCTAAACAGTGAAAAAGAGAACTTGGAAGTAATTGATTTAAGATCAAAAATATTTTAATTTTCTATATCAGATATAGATAGATTATTTACAAAGACATACTCATCCACTTCTAGGCCCCATCTTTGCATTGACTTTTCAAGGTTAGATTTATTAAAACTTTGTTCATTCACTTTTAAAACTACAGTCTTGGTTAAAAAAGATCCATCGACAAAATCTATATGAGGTTTTTGTTTGAATTCATTTCTAAGATTTTTAATTATATCTTCTTCTTTCAAATTAGAAATTTTTAAAATAACATTAGTATTTTTTGGATGATTATCTTTGCCAGTAAGCAGTAAAAAAGTTGATAAAAATAATATAGGAATAATTATATGCTTCATTTAATAATACTTAATTATAAGTTATATATAAAAAAGCATATAAACAATAATTACTTAAAGTAAATTATTAAGTAATTATTTATCTGAATTTATTTCAACTGAATCAGTATCAACTGAACTTAGCATTAACATACCAATAAAAAATAATACCGCTAACATTAAAAGAGATAATCTAATATCTCCTGTTAATGTTACAACAACAGTAAACAATAAAGGTCCTAAAAAAGCTGTTGCTTTTCCTGAAAATGCAAAAAAACCATAAAATTCATTTTCTTTATTATCAGGAATTAAGCGTCCCATTAATGATCTACTTGCTGCTTGATTTGGTCCCATAAAAATCCCTATTAATCCCCCAGCTATCCAAAAATAAAATTCACCATTTTCTAAAACTGGTGCTATAAAAGCTATTAAAAGTGCAACAATAAATCCAAAATTAGTTATTTGAATTGTTTTTTTTCCTCCTAAGTAGTCGTCTAAAAACCCAAATAAAAAAGCTCCTATACCAGCAAAAACATTTAAAACAATACCAAATATCATTAGCTTGCCATTTGTATCCATATCAAATCCAAACTGAGTATATGCATAAGGCCCACCAAATGCAATCACAGTTATTATTGCATCATTATAGACAACTCTTGCTAATAAAAAACGTATAATCTGTTTATAATTTCTAATTTGATTAAATGTATTTTTTATTTCTTTAAATGAATTTGAAATAATATTATTTGATAGCTTTCTAATTCTTTCACGACTATTAACAAATAAAAAAGTAGGTAATGAAAAAATAGCAAACCATATTGCTATAAAAACATTAATTATTCGAATATGCTGATATGAAGATTTATCTAGAACATTACCAGTAAGAGGATTGATTGGATTTTCAGGGACAACAAATAATAGGAAACAAGCTCCAAGAGCTATAAGACCTCCGATATAGCCAAAAGACCACCCATAACCAGATATTCTACCTATTTTATTTTTTGGAGCAATCTCAGGTAAGTAAGCATTTAAAAATACTCCTCCCATTTCAAAACCTATATTTGCAATACAAAAAAATAAAAGCGCATTAAAAACATCTCCAGGCTGTGGAAAATATAACATAAAAGAAAAAATAATACATATCCATGTCCAAAAAATTAAAAATAGTTTTCTATATCCTCCTCTATCAGCTACAGCACCCATAATAGGTGATAAAAAAGCTATAATGAGTGAAGATATTGTAATAGCCTTACCCCATGCTGCAATACCAAGTTCCTCTGAACCTAAAAAGATAGTTGATGTAAAAAATGTAGAATATATAAATGTTACTGTTATTGTTGTAAAAGGCTGGTTTGCAAAGTCATAAATTGACCATGAAAAAATAGTTCTTTTATAATTATTTCTATCTATCATTTTTAAAGTATTTTTTTAAATCAATAAATCCACTTTTTGTAAATTTAAAAAACATAAAAATAAATATGAAAATTGAAAATAAAAAAAGTATCTGCCAAAAAAATTTCCAGGTCATTTTATCAATCCTTTTTATCTGGTAATATTAACGATCCTATTATCATTAAACATAAGCTAAAAAATAAAGATAATAATCCTATTATTGCAGGATTTTCAATACTAATACCAATATACTCTCTTACAGGTTCAAGACCGACTAAACTCGAAAGGCCACCAAGTAAAGATAAAACAGCTCCAGATGAACTTGCTTTTTTCCAATAAAGACCTAGAACAACAACAGAAATTGCACCTGTAAAATATATGGCACCCGTTATTCCAAGATAATCCCAAATTGCGTCAGATCCTTCATAAAACATCCCCCAATAAAATATATAAATACCGAGGATTAATATTATTATTCTAGTAATAAATATTTTAAAATCAGAACTTAACTTTTTATTTGATAAAGGCTCTATTATATCATTTGTTATAATACTACTCCAGCATAATAAATAACTATCGTGAGTACTCATAAAAGCTGCTAACATTCCAGCTACAACTATACCAAGAATACCAACTGGAAGAATTTCTGCTAAAAACATAGGCATCAAAGAAAGAGATTGACTACCAATATTACCATTAAAATAAACATAAGCACATATTCCTAAAAAGCATGGTATAATAAATCTAATTAAGAATGAGAAAGATGACCAAATATATTGTTTTTTAACAAGCGTACTACTTTCAATCGATAAGACTCTTGTTATAGAAGTTGGCCATATCACAGCACTTACAAATCCCAAAACAACCTGCCATGATATATAAAATCCTCCCATTCTATCTATAGGATTATAAATTTTATCAATATTATAGTTTTCATTATTTTGTAATACTATAAACTCTAAAGATTCAAATAGATTATTCCAACCTAAAGTTTTAATTGAATAAAAAACACAAAACATAAAACCAATAGAGAGAATTACATATTGAATGTAATCAGTTACTATGACTGATATCATTCCGCCTGAAACTGTGTAAATAAGAACTAACACAAGTAAAATGAACATAATAATAGTTAGTAGATTGTCATTATTACTAATTCCAAAAATACTTTGAATAAAAATAGCTCCTACTTTTAGAAACAAGCCCATATTTAGTATTCCACCCAAAGATAATAAAATAGCCCCTATAATACGTGTATTAGGCCCAAATCTTATATTATAGTATTCAGGTATACTTTTTACTCTAAGTTTTCGTAGTTCAACTACTACAAAACCTGTTAACCCTATCAATAACGTAACAATAAATGCAGCAAGACCTATATGAAAAGATGAAAATAATCCATTTATACCAGTTTGAGCATTATACATTACAGTTATGAGTCCTAACTCTGTCCCAAGCATAGTGACAACACCTAGAGATAAACTAACACTTCTATTAGCAATCATAAAATCAGAGAAATTTTTAATATATTTCCTAGTAAAAATACCAACACAAAAAATAAGGGTTAAATATAAACCTATTATTATAAAGTCAATGAAATGCATTTTTTAATACAGTAAAAATTTATCATTATTAACATTATCCCAGCTATTTATAAGTAATTCAATATCTTTATTTAATAAAATATGCTTTCTTAATTTACTTGATCCATATAGTTTGTCTATGAAATTACTTTCAAGAAATTTAAAATCATTTGGATGTATTTTATGTATAATACTTAATAGTCGTAAAGTTAGAGCGACTGGACTAATTTTATCTCTATCTATAATTTCTATTTTAAGACCATTACATTTTTCATTTAAATATTTTGGATTTAAAGATTTTCCAATTATAGACTTAGGAGTAAAGTTAGTTTTAGAAATTTTAAAACCATCTAAATCCTTATTACTAATTTCATTAATTATCTTTTCTGAATTTAACCAAGGTGCCCCTATTATTTCAAATGGACTATTTGTCCCTCTCCCCTCTGAAATATTAGTTCCTTCAAGTAGACATAAACCGCTATATAAAATAGCTGACTCAAGATTTGGAATATTTGGTGATGGAGGTAACCAAGCTTGATTCATACTATTAAAATACATATTTCTTTTCCAGCCTTGCATCTTCACTATATGTAAATCAGATTTTAATCCATTTTGAAGCCAATTGTTTTCGTTTATTAATAATGCTAGTTCTCCAATTGTCATGCCATGCCTTGTTGGAATTTGATGCATTCCTACAAAAGAAGAAAATTCTTTATTTAATACAGGTCCTTCAATTTTACCACTTATTGGATTAGGTCTATCTAGAACATAAAAAGGTATATTATGCCTAGCACAAACTTCCATAACATATGTCATTGTACTAACATAGGTATAATATCTACTTCCTATATCTTGTATATCAAAAATTATAGCATCTAAATCAATTAAATATTTAAGATCAGGTTGAAAACTATTTCCATACAAACTAATAATTGGAATATTAAAGTCATTTATATTATCGATATGCTCACCAGCTGCATAATTATTAACTAAGCCATGTTCTGGAGTAAATACAATTTTTAAATTGAAATTTTTAAATTTAGGTACTATTGTATTATATTCATTATTAATTTCTATAATATTACTTGAATGGTTTACAACTAGGCCTATATTTTTGATACTATTAAAGTAGTTTTCATTTTCTAAAAATATTTCACCACCATTAAATATTTTATTATCTAGGCAGCTTTCTTTAACTTTTATATCAATGATATTAGATATATAATCGCTCTGATTGTTTCTATAAAAAAATAAAATACCTAAAGAAATTATTAATATAGCTGCAATATCTCTAAAAAATAAATATTTATGAAATTTTTCAAGAAATAAAACAACTGAAATATTTACAAAAACACTACCAAGTATATAAAATGTCCAAGCAATATTTATTTTAGTAAAAATAAATACAATTAGGATACCAGATAAATATCCTAAAACTATATTTTGAGTCCTAAATTTCCCTAATCTAGATAAAATAAAGAAACTTAGTAAAACACCATACGTAAATGATGCAATTTTCAAACCTATAATAATAAGTGAATTATTAACATTATTGAATGCAATTGCAACTGATACAAGAATCAAAGTCCAAATTAAAGCAACAAATCTGGAGGTCTTCAACGAATTGACATTAGGAAACCAATCTCTTAATGTAGATGAAGATAGAGCATTTATAGATGAACTTAGTGTTGACATCGCTGCAGATAAAACCCCTGCTATTACTATTCCCTTGAAACCAACCGGTAATATATTTTTAATTACATATGTAATTTCTCTATCTTTTTCAATCATTGCACAATCTGTTACTAGATAAATTAAGGAACCAATAAATAAAAATAATGAAAATTGAATAAATACAAATATTCCACTTCCAATCATTGCTTTTCTAGCAGATACAATATTGTTTGTAGCTAAAACTCTTTGTACCATCATATAATCTGAACCATGAGATGCAAAAGAAAGCATACACCCTCCAATAAATGCAGATAAAAAAGAAAATGGATTAGTTAATATATTATCACTAAAATCAAATATTTTTAATTTTCCACTACTATATAAATAATTAATAGAGTTATCTGGGATCAGATCCATTAAGAAGTAAATACATATCATGGCACTTACTAAGTATATAATAAACTGAAATGCATCAATTTTTATAACTGCTTTCAAACCTCCAAGAACAGTATAAATAAGTGTAATCAAACCTATAAGTAGAATAGATTCATAAATAGACCAACCTGTAATTGATTGAATGATAATTGCTGTTGCTAAGAATCTTACACCATCAGCCATAACTCTGGTAAATAAGAATGTTAAAGAAGCTAATTTTTGTATATGAACATTAAATTTTTTTTCTAATATTTCATAAATCGAAGTTATACCATACTTAAAGAAAATTGGTAATAATATAATACTTACTAATATTCTTCCAACAATGTATCCTAAAGCTAATTGTAGAAATGTCCAATCTCCTCTATAAGAAATACCCGGAACACTTATAAAAGTAAGAACAGAAGTCTCGGTTGCAACAATAGATAACATGGCTGTGAACCATGGGACATCTCTACTAGCTAAAAAAAAATCTGAGAATGATTTATTACTATTCCTTTTTATTAAACCATAGGACGAAATACCCATGAGAAATAAAACTACAATTATTATATCAAAATAATGGATATCAAAACTCCTTAATATTTATCATAATTGAATTATGTAGTTTTCTTCTAACTTTATATATCCCCTTTTTTTCTCTAGATGGATAAACTCTATTTGTTAAAAATACAATTATAATTTCTTCTTTTGGATCAATCCATAATGAAGTTCCAGTAAAACCCAAATGACCGAAAGAACCTTTTGAAAAATAATCTCCAGCAGAGCTTCCATTTAATGATGGAGTATCCCAACCAAGTGCACGATCAGATTTTACTGGATTATTTTTTTTTGAAGTAAAATCTTTAATTAAATTTTTTTTCAAATATCTTCTACCTAAAAACACTCCTTCATTTAAGAAAAGTTTTGAAAATTTACCAATATCATAAGCATTTGAGAATAATCCTGCGTGTCCTGAAATTCCATTTAAAATATAGGCATTTTCATCATGAACTTCACCCTTTAGCAGTCTATTCCTGAAATAATTATCATTTTCAGTTGGTACAATTATTTCTTTATCATTTGGATTAAAAAAAGTACTTGACATTTGTAGAGGGTTATAAAAGTATCTTTTTGATAATTTATCTAAATTAGAATTAGAGACCTTATTAATAATATCATATAATAATATCATTCCCAGATCACTATAAACCATTTTTTCATCTGGCTTATATTCTAAATCAAGACTAACTATATCTTTAATAATATCTTCTTTATTATTAATATTTTTAATTTTATAATATTCTTTATAACCAGGTAATCCAGAGGAATGTGTTAGCAAATGTCGAACTGTTATATCTTTTTTATCCCCATCTTTAAATTCCGGGTAAAAATCTGATAAATAAAAATCTAAACTTAACATTTTCTTCTGGATAAGCTTCATTGCTACAGGAGTTGTAGACAAAACTTTAGTTAAAGATGCAACATCATATATGCTTTCATTCTTTACAAGCTTAGAATCTTCTTGATAAGTATAATTACCAAAACTTTTATTTATTAATATATTATTTTTTTTTGAAACAAATAGCTGTGCACCAGGAAATATTGAGTCAGAAATAGCTGAATTAACAATATCAAAGGTTTCTTTTAATTCAATATTTAAGTTTGATTCAAAAAAATTATTATTTTTTTTTACTTCTAGACCATAGCCTCTTTTAAATTTATCATTTAAAGTAACTGGTAACTTACCTGATATATTTTTTCTTCCAAACAATGCATCAGTAGATGCATTAAGTGAAATAGAACCATATCCATATGAACATAAATATGAATCTAAATAATTGTAATTTGGCAAATATGGGCTACCAAAGCTTATACCAATAATTGGAATATTAAGAGATTTTAGCTGTTTTAAAAGTTCATTATGAGAATTATCTATCGTTGAAAGTCCTTTATCCATACTAATTCTTATTAACATAGATACAATAATCATATCTGAATCTTTAACCTTATTAATTATATCTTGCCTACCAAGATTACTTAGTTTATCGTTTATATAAACTTCGTTCACATTGCCATGAATATAGTTTATATCTCTTGCAAAAGATTTTAATCTTGTTCTTAAATCATTATCAGTAGAAAGTAATAAATGAGAAACTTTTTTATAATTATTAGGCTTAAACGGGATAATATCATTATCATTTTTTATAAGAGTAATAGATTTTTCAGCAATTTCTTTTGATACTTTGCGATTCTTTGATGAAGCAATTTCCTGCTCTACAATCATCCAATCATCTTTAGTTTTATCAAATAGCCCCATATATTTCTTTTGTTCAATAATTTTATTATATGAATAATTAATTCTTTCTAAAGAGATTCTTCCATTAATTACAGCTTTAAATACAGACTCTATTGCTGAAACTGCATTTAATGGTAAAAGAATGATATCTGCTCCAGCTTCAATTGCTTTAACTGCAGATTCACCATGCCATACATTAGAGGTTAAAGCTCCCATTTCTAATGCATCTGTAATTATAAGCCCCTTATAATTCCAATCTTCAATTAGTATATCATTAACTATTTTTTTTGAAAAAGTCGCAGGAACATTTAACTCATCAACTGCATCTATCACTATATGTCCTGTCATAATTGATTTTACTCCAAAATCAACAGCTTGTTTAAATGGGAAAAGCTCATTAGAGAACAATTCTTCTTTAGATATATTAATTACTGGTAATTTTGTATGACTATCTGTATTTGTATTACCATGTCCTGGATAGTGTTTAGCACATGCTATCAATCCCTGATCTTGAATACCTTTTATAAAAGGTAATCCATACTTAGCAACAATTTCAGGTGTATCTCCATAAGATCTAAAATTTATTATAGGATTATCTTTATTATTATTAATATCTAGTACAGGCGCCAAAATAAAGTTTACACCTATTGATTTAGCTTCTTTTGCTGTAATTTTACCTTGCAAATATGAATAGTTAGTATCACCAGTTGCAGCAACAGCCATATTAGAAGGAAATAAAGTTCCATTTATAAAAACACCCAATCCTCTTTCATAGTCTGAAGCAATAAACAAAGGTGTTCTAGAGATACTTTGAAAATGTTTTATATTACTGTATGTGCCATGAATATTACCCGTAAATGTAATTAAGCCTCCGATATTATATTTATTTATAAAATATTCAATATCTTTTTTTTTCCAGCTCTCATTATTATGAAAATTTCCATCCATTCTAAGCATAAACATTTGAGAAATTTTATCTTTTAAATTTATATCATTACTTTTATTAGTATTTTCATTTATAATATTATTAGTCTCAACTTGATAAGTAGAGCAACTAAAATAAAAAAGAATCAATATAAAATTTATTTTATTAAACATATTTTCGTTCTACTCTATTAGATATTCTCGTTAGGTATTCGTAAGGAATTGTATTAAACTTATTTGCTATATATTCTAATCTTGAATATTTATTATTTCCACCCCATATCGTCACTTTCTCAATATTTTTTTTTTGATTATATTTAGTTATATCAATACAAATAAGATCCATTGATACTCTTCCAATAATAGGAAATTGAAATTCTTTATAAAAGACCTGACCTCTATTAGAGAATTCAATGGGAACTCCATCACCATATCCACACTGAACAACAGCCATTTTCATATTTTTTTTTGCAATAAAAGAACAACCATATCCAATTTTATCTCCTCTTTTAATTTGTTTACGTAATATGATAGGTGCTATGAATTCCATTACAGGTTTTAAATTATCATTTATTTTTTTATTTGGGGATATACCATAAATTGATAGACCTGGTCTAACAAAATCATATAAATAATTTTTATAATTAAATACTCCTGCGCTATTTAATAAATGAAACTTTATATTACTTTCTTTAACTTGATTTACAATTTTTTTAAAATTATTAATTTGCTTACTATTATGTTTAGAGTTCTTATTATCTGCCGATGATAAATGTGAATAGACACCTTCTAGTTTTATAGATTTAGATTTTAGTGCCAGTTTATATATGTCACAAAAATCAATCATTTCACATCCAAGTCGCCTCATTCCTGTATCTACTTTAATATGACATCTTAAAACATAATTATTTTTTTTACATACAGAATTTATATATTTAATATCATCAATAGAGTTAATAGTAAATACAACATTTTTTTTCATAATATTTTTTTTTAAAAAAATTTTACCTAGGTGAAATATATTTAATTTAATGTTACTATTGATAATTTCAACAATTTCATTACAAGTTGCTACACATACTGTTTTAATATCATTTTCACTTAATTTTTGTGCTATTTTTAATGTTCCATGTCCGTAGGCGTTTGATTTTATAACGGGGTAAATCTCAGAATTACTCATTATTGATTTTAAATAATCTACATTATTTATCATATTATTTAAGTTTATTCTAACTTCAGAATTCATACTTATTTTTTTGGTTGTATTATTTTATTAAAGGAAATATTAATATTTTTTCCTTGCGCAGCAAGTAAACCAGCACTTATTGAACAAGGAATATCAGAAAAAATCCAATTAATTTTATTAAAATCAAACTTTAAAGAATCAACTAGTAGCGATCTAAAAAAATCATTCCTAATTATGCTACCGTTTCCAGCAATCATAATATTTTCTTTGCTAAAACTCATTTCATCTACTAAATAAGTAATATAATCTCCAACATGCCTAGTTCCTTCCTGTAATACAGATAAAGCAATATCATTTCCATTCTCAGCTAAAGAAATAATATCTCTTGATATAGAAGCAGTGTTGTAAACTAACTCTGATTTATTTGAGAGTACCTCTTGTATTAAATTAATATTTTCAATATCAAGTGCTTTTTTAATACAATCATGAATTTCTATTATATCGTCACTTACTGATAGAAGTTCTTGATTAAACAAAATTTTATTAATTATTTTTTTTCCTATCCAATAGCCACTTCCTATATCGCCTTTATCAAAACCATTACCAGCAACTTTAAATATTTTACCTTTATCATCTTTTGCGAGACATACAATACCAGTTCCTATTGATAACAAAATTCCTTGACCAGCAGGACACAAGAGTTGATAAGCTGATTCAGTATCAGATAAAATTAGACTATTTTTAGATAGATTATTCTTATCTAATTCTTTTAATAATAATTCTCTACTATGAATATCGGATATACCTGACAATCCGAAACCAAGCGCAGAAATTTCTGAAATATTTATATTGATTTTTTGTGCTAAACTTTTAATCATATTAATAATTATTTTAACACCATCTTCCTTATAGACATATAAATTAGATCCTTTATCATTTATATTCACTAGTACTTTACCTGATTCATTAAAAATAACACCTCTAGTAGTAGTTCCACCACCATCAATACCTAATATATATTTGTCATCATTCATATTATCGTTTCATCTTACTTTCGATTATATAATAACTTAAGGTAATAAAAACTGAAAGATAAAAAAAAGAAATTAGTATCATACTAAAATAAAGAGGATCAAAAGATATAATGTTTTGGATATTAATTAATGTAGCTGATAAGGGGAAATAGCTAATAATATTAATATATTCTTTTGGATATAAATCAAGAGGTACTAATGAACCAATACTAAATGATAAAAATAAAAAAACAAAAGAATTAAATATGTTAAAACTAAATTTATTTTTTATAAAATAATTCCCTATTAAAGAAATATTTGATATTATTACCATACAAGGAAACAATATAAAGAAACACTTTATAAATTGTATAAAGTTCATAAATCCAATGCTTAAAGAATTCAAGATTACAACAGATATAGTATATTGAAAAAAACCTATAATAATTGAAATGGAAATCTGAGAGAATAAATATTCAGAAGTAGTTATTGGTAGAGATTTCATAAAATCATTATCATACATTTTTTTAAACCAACCAAGGTTAAATACATAAATATTAAATAAAACTGATACAAACAGGACTCCTGAACACACCCAAACAGAATAAATTGGTTTTAAATCTATAAAAACTTTTGATAGAGGTATTGCTAAAAACATAAAAAGTAATGATGGAAATAAAAAAAATATAAAGATATATTGTAGAATATTTTTTTTAATATTCAATAATTCTTTAATTATTAATACCAAGATATTATTCATCATTGTTAGTACTAATTCCTTTAAATATATCCTCTAAGCTACAATTAGAAATATCTAAATCTTCTATTTCAGAATCTAAGGCATGCTTTAAAATTTTAAAATATTCTATTTTATCTGTTGAATAAAATTTAAATATATTATCTGAAAATGAAGAATTAATAATTTTAGGATTTAAAGAAATCTGCTTAATAAATTCGTTAGGAATTTTTTCTTTAAATGTTATTGAGAATCTAGCTAAACCATGAGTATTATTTACTAGATTTTCAAAAGTACCATTATATCTTATATTTCCATTATATAGGATTGCAATTCTATTTGAATAATCTTGGGCGTCATTAAAATTATTTGTAGTAAAAAAAACAGTAGATTTTTTTAATGAATTACAAATATAGTCCCATATTATTTGTCTATAATTTGGATCTATATTAGAAGTTGGCTCATCAAGAAGAACTATCTCTGGATTATGAATTATTGATCTTGCAAACATGATAACTCTACTAACTCCGTAAGACAATGTATTAGGCATAGAATCTAAATAATCATAAAAACCTAGCTCTTTTGAAATATCATTAATTTTTTTCTTTAAAGAAACCTTATCAAGCCCATATAATCGACCATAAATAGATATATTTTCATTTACGGTTAAATCATTATCAAACTCTATATTTTGTGGCATATAACCAATAATTGATTTTATTTGATTTAATTTTAAACCTATATCATATCCTTTAATATAAATCGATCCTTTATCTTTTTGCATAATTCCAGATATTAATTTAATAATTGAAGATTTCCCTGAACAATTTGGACCGACCAAGGCAAACCTTGTATTTTTTTCAACACCGAATGATAGATCTGCTAATAAAGTTTCAGATTTTATTTTTTTTGCAACTGATTTAAATGTAATTGATGCTTCCATATTTTAGTGAGCCTCATACCAATTTTTACCAAAATTATAATCAACTTTTATAGGAACATCTAATTTTATAGCACTTTCCATTTCTTTTACAACTAAATTGATAACTTTATCTTTTTCATTTTCAGGTGTTTCAAAAAGCAACTCATCATGAATTTGTAATATCATTTTAGATTTTAAATTATATTTACTCATTTTAGTAAATATTTTAATCATAGCTACTTTAATTAATTCAGAAGCAGTACCTTGAATTGGCATATTAATTGTTGCTCTTTTTTCTGCTTCCTGAATATTTCTATTAGTTGCTCTAAGATTAATTGTATTCCTTTGTCGTCCTAATATAGTTGAAACAAATCCATTATCTAAACCTTGCTTAATAGTATCTTCAATATATTTTTTAATTCCCGGGTATCTTTCAAAGTAATTTGTGATTATATTTGAAGCTTCTTTAATTGAAATTTTAAGCTCCTGAGATATTCTAAATGGTCCAGCTCCATATGCTATGCTATAATTTATAATTTTAGCAACTCTTCTATGATCATATTTCACATCCTCAATATCTATACCGTAAATCAAAGAAGCTGTCTTAGAGTGCACATCTAAATTATTTTTAAATGAATCTATCAATTTTTTTTCTTTTGAATAATGTGCAAGTATTCTAAGCTCAATTTGTGAATAATCAAATGATATAATAATATTATTATTGTCTGTTTTAAAAGCTTTTCTAATACTCTTTCCAACATCAGATTTAATTGGAATATTTTGGAAATTTGGTTTAGTACTAGATAATCTTCCTGTAGAAGTTATTGCTTGATGAAATGAAGTATGTATTCTATTTGTAATTGGATTGATAAATGTAGGCAGCTTATCTAAATAGGTATTAACAAGTTTATTTAAATGACGATAGCTTAATAAGTATTCTGCTATTGGATGATGGTCAACTAATTTTTTTAAAACATCATGAGAAGTACTCCTCTTTTTAAACATTTTTAGCTTCAAATCATCAAATAAAACTTCTGATAATTGCTTTGGAGAATTAATATTAAATTCTTTATTTGATATTTGATGGATTTTACTTTTCAATGAACTAATTTCAATATTAAGATTTTCGCAAAGATTATTAATAATTAATTTATCAACAAAAACTCCATTATACTCAATATCAACCAGTACTTTGATAAGAGGTATTTCAACATCATAAAATATTTTCTCTAAATTTCTATTCTTTAATATTTTAGATTGTATTTTATATAACTGATATACTATATCTGCATCTTCACATGCATAAAAGCAAATATCCTTTAAAGGTACTTTATCCATTGTAATCTGATTAGACTTTGGACCAATTAAATTTTCAATAGGAATCATAGAGTAGTCTAAATAATCTTTAGCTAAATCATCTAATTTATAACTATTTTTTTCAGGAGAAATTAAACTTTCAGCAATCATTGTATCAAAATAAATACAATTTATTTCTATATTATTTCTTTTTAATACGAGCATATCATATTTAATATTTTGGCCAATATATTTTATACTAGGGTTTTCTAAAAAAGGTTTAATTATTGATAATATTTCATCAGAATTAAATGAATCAGATATTTTATCACTACTTATAAACGGAATATAAAAGCCGGAGTGCTCTTTGTAAGAAATAGATATACCAACAATTTTTGCTCTATTTGGATCTAAATCAGTTGTTTCTAAATCTATTGAAACAATTTTTTTCTTATTTAGAACACTAAGCATAGAAGTTAAACTATCATAATTATTAATTGATACATATGATTTCTTTATCCTTACTTTTTTATCATAATTTTTTGGTTTAAAATCTAATGATTTATCAAAAGTATGAATATCATGACTATGTAATTCATCTAATAAATTACTGAAAGACAATTTATTAATATTCAATTCTTTTAAATCAAAATCTATCGTAACATTTTTATCTATAGTAACCAGACTTTTTGATAAAAGTGCATTTTCTTTATTTTCATTTAATAGTTTTACTGTTCTGGGATTATCAATTTTATCTAAATTCTTATATATATTTTCAATTGTCAAGAACTGTTTTACTAACCTAGAGGCAGTTTTAGCACCGACCCCTCTTACACCAGGTATATTATCTGATGTATCACCAACCAGTGATAAATAATCAATGAAATTAACAGGATAAATGCCATATTTATCATAAACATTTTCTATATCATATACTTTAGTAGGCTTGAAACTGTTTCCTGGATTATATAAAAAAGTTTTTTCATCAACAAGTTGGACTAAATCTTTATCACCACTATACATGTAAGTATTAATATTATAATCTTTTAACAAAGCAGGTATTGTTCCTATTATATCATCTGCTTCATAACCATCTTTTTTAAATATTTTTATATTTAAAAGATCCAAGGTCCTATACAAAGTTAATAATTGTCCTGATAAATCATCAGGCATAGGTTTGCGATTTGCTTTGTATAGATTATACTCTTTATGCCTAAATGTTTTTTCTTTAGTATCTAAAACTATAGCAATATAATTTGGTTTTTCATCTTTCATTAATTTTAGAAGTGAATTAATGAAACCATATAGGACAGATGTATTTACACCACTTGAAGAGGTTAAAGGATTTTTAACCATTGCGTAGTAAGCCCTATAGATAAGAGCCATGCCATCAATTAAAAATAATTTATCTACCATTATTAATGCTTCTTAAATACTGGTATAGATTTCATCTTATGGATATTTTTTAATCTATGTTTTTTATAAATTTCTAATTTCTTTTTTTGAGAATCATTCAAACAATCTTTAGATTGTTTTTTTTCTTCAAATTCCATTGCCCATTCTAAATCATCATAACTAATACCTAATTGATCTTCATCAGTTCTTCCATCATCCCATAGACCATCTGTTGGAGGTGCATCAATAATCTCTCTATTAATGTTTAAATTATCAGCTAACTCATAAACTTCAGACTTCATTAAATTAGCAATAGGACTAATATCAACCCCGCCATCTCCATATTTAGTAAAAAAACCAACTCCAAAGTCTTCAACTTTATTTCCAGTACCAACAACAATTCCATTAGAACCTCCAGCAACCATATATAAAGTTGTCATTCTAATTCTTGCCCGAGTGTTTGCTAATGAAAGTTTATTATGAAAATCTTTAGGAACAATACTAACATAATTATCATAAACTTTTGATAAGTCTGTTTTAATAATTTCAACATTATCATATTTTTCTTTTAAGAAAGAACAATGATTTAGTCCTCTTTTTGTCTCATCTTCGTTTTGATAAATTGGCATAACTAATAATTTTGTAGGAAAGCCAGTCATCGCACACAGAGTTGAAGTAACAGCAGAGTCAATTCCTCCTGATATTCCAATTACCAATGTTTTTAAATTATTTATCTTTAAATAATCTAATATCCAACTTGATATTTTCTCATGTAATTTCATTTTATGGATTAAGCCTAGTCATTGTTCGAGCAAACGGTATCGTTTCTCTAATATGAGACAAACCACAAATCCAAGAAACTACTCTTTCTATTCCCATTCCAAAACCTGAATGTGGAACAGAACCAAATTTTCTTAAATCTAAGAACCATTCATAATCTTTTCTATCAAGACCCTCTTCATTAATTCGTTCAAGAAGCACCTGGATATCTACTTCTCTTTCAGAACCTCCAATAATTTCACCATATCCATCAGGAGCTAGTATATCCATGCCTAAAACTACTTTAGGATTTTCAGGGTCTCTCTTCATATAAAAAGCTTTTATTTCAGCTGGAAAGCCATAAACAATAACAGGTTTTTTATATTGATCTGAAATATATGTTTCCTCTGGAGAACCAAAATCATCTCCCCAACTTATATCATAGTTTGCCTCTTTTAATAAATCAATACATTTAGTGTAGCTTATTCTAGGAAAAGAAGTATTAACTTCTTTTAACTTTGAAATATCTCTATCTAAAATTTCTAATTCATAAGTATTGTTATTAAGTACCTCTTTTACAATATAAATAAGTAAATCTTCTGCCCATTGCATATTTTCTTCAATTCCACAAAATGCAATCTCAGGTTCTACCATCCAAAACTCCGTTAAATGCCTTCTTGTTTTACTTTTTTCAGCCCTAAAACATGGTCCGAAATTATAATGTTTTCCAAAAGCAAGTGCACTGGCCTCTCCATAAAGTTGACCTGTTTGGCATAAGTATGCTTTTTGATCAAAATAATCTGTTTCAAATAATGTTGATGTTCCTTCTGCTGCATTAGGTGTAAAGATGGGGGTATCGACTAATGTAAAATCATTATTATCAAAAAAATCTCTAACAGACTTTATAATTCTGTGTCTAACTTTTAAAATAGCATGCTGTTTTTTTGATCTTAACCATAAATGCCTATTATTCATCAGATAATCAATACCATGTTCTTTTGGAGTAATTGGATAATCTTTTGATATCTGATATATATTAAATGAATCAACTAAAACTTCATATCCTCCTTTAGCCCTTTCATTTTTGACAACAACACCATTAATTTCCAACGAGGATTCTTGAGTTAAGGTTTTAAATAGGCTAAAGGCTTCATCTCCTAATTTACTTTTTTCAACAATACACTGAATAATTCCAAATCCATCTCTTAACATAAGGAATCCAATTTTTCCGCTGCTTCTTGTATTATAAACCCAACCTTTAAGAATAACTTTTTTATCCTTATAGTTTTCAATTTCTTTAATATTTACAAATTCCATACTTTTCCTTTACCATGTTGAAGTTATTTCGTTAATTATTCTCTTAGATACCTTATCAATTGCTATTCGCATTGCTCCCTCTTTTGGAGTACCGTATTCATCACTATCTTCAGAATCTATTAATCCATCTAAATCATTATCAATTAAGTCATTACCAATATCTGCCTCTAAACTATATGTAGACCATTCTGTAATTGATTTATTGATAATATCCTCATTATTAATTAAGTCATACCATACCATATTAATCTGAATCATAACTTTCCATTCATTAACTACTTCATAACCTGTGTTATTATCAGGAGAAAAAACATTTGGTTTATCAGAAATAGATTTAACAATAATATCTAATTTGCTATCAGCATTTTCATATGAAACAATATCCAATACATTTTCTAATAACATTAAATCTAAAAATTTTTCATTTAAAATGGTAGCAACAGTATATTCTGAAGTTTGATTAATGATTGGTGGAATAACAACATTTTGTATATGAGCAGGGATAGAACCCTTAAATGAATAGTAGGTACAATTTGAAAATACAAATAGAATAATAATATAGTGTACGATTTTATACATTATACTCTTTTATTTTTCTATATAAAGTTCTCTCAGAAATACTTAATGCTTTAGCTGTTTTTTTTCGATTATTCTTAAATTTTCTTAAATATTTTTCAATCGCTTCTTTTTCTAATTCTTCCATTGTCATTTCTCCAACTGCTTCTTCTTTTAATCCAGAAATAGAAGCATCCTCAATATTTGAAAATTGAACTTTATTCAAATTTTCATTATTATCATCCTTAGATGTTGGCAAAAATAAAGCAGGATTAGCAGGCTGATCATTAGCTGTTAATGACTTACCGGAAGTTATAATTTGCTTAACTTCATTAACATCCTGACGAAGATATAAAAGTTGTTTTAGTATCAGTTCTCGTTCTAATTTATCAGATTCACCATCAATTGATACAGGCAAATTTTCATTATTATTTATTAAATCAATATTTAAATTTTTTCTTACCATTTCATCCGAAATACGCTTTCCATGGTTGATAACAATTAAACTTTCAACTACATTTTTTAATTCTCTAATATTGCCAGGCCAACTATATTTTTTCATTTCAGATATGGCTTCAGATGAAAATCCTTTAAATGCAATGTCATTCTTATTAGTAAATTCAAGTCCAAATCTTTCAATATACAAATGCAAATCATTGATATGCTCTGATAAAGATGGAACATTAATATTTATTGTCTTTAATCTGAAATATAAATCTTTTCTAAAATTATCTTTATTCACCTCTTTTAGAAGATTTCTATTTGTTGCTGCAACTATCCTAACATCAACTTTATTTGTTTTTGATTCACCCACTCTCATAAATTCACCATTTTCAATCACTCTCAATAATTTAGATTGTGTTTCTTTGGGTAATTCTCCTATTTCATCAAGGAAAATAGTACCTTTATGAGCAGTTTCAAAATAACCAGCCTTGTTATCAACAGCTCCAGTAAATGATCCTTTTTTATGACCAAATAATTCACTTTCTAAAATACCTGAAGGAATTGCTGCACAATTCACGATAACTAATGATTCAAATTTTCTTTTACTATTTTTATGAATGGCTTTAGCAACCATCTCTTTTCCTGAGCCAGAATCACCGGTTATTAAAACTGAAATGTCAGTTGATGCAATCTGGCCAATTAAAGTAAGAACTTCTACTATTTGGTCCGAATCTCCAATCATACCAACTGATTGTCTTATTTTTTCTAAATCAATCATCGATTATTTTTCTCTAAATATTTAATAGCCTTATTTCCAATATCTTTTCTATAATACTTATTGTCAAATTTTATTTTTTCAGCCAAACTATATACATGATTAATCGCTGATTTTAAATTCTTTTTTAATCCTACAACATTAAGAACTCTTCCTCCAGAAGATAATAAAATATTATTTTTATAATTGGTTCCAGCATGAAATATAATTTCTTTATTTAACTTATCTAATCCAGTTATTTTCATACCTTTTTTATATGATTCAGGATAACCATTTGATGCTAAAACAACTGTTACAGCATAGCTATCATGCATATCAATCTTTAAAGAATTAATATTACCATCTATAGATGATAAAACAATATCTAAAAAAGAGCTTTTTATTAGAGGTATAAGCACCTGTGCTTCAGGATCTCCTAATCTTACATTAAATTCAATAACATAAGGTTCATCATCCTGAATCATTAAACCTATATATAAAAATCCCTTATATGGATTACCTTTATCTGACATTGCTTTTAATATTGGTTTTATAATATTTTTTTCAACTTTACTCCTTAATTTACTATCAAACAAAGGTGCTGGCGCATATGCTCCCATCCCTCCCGTATTAGGACCTTTATCATCATCATATACTCTTTTATGATCTTGAGCTGAATTAATAATTTTATAACCTTCACCATCACAAATTGCAAATACTGAAAGCTCTTCACCTTTCAAGCATTCTTCAACTGATATTTTTGAGGAAGCAACACCAAACTTTTTATTGCTTATCATATCATCAATTGCTGAATTTAGATCTTTATTATTATTACAAATTATGACACCTTTTCCAGCTGCTAGCCCATCAGCCTTCAAAACCATTGGGAAGCCCAATTGATTTCTCAAAGACATAATATCTTCTTCACTTTTGCACTCAAAAAAAGCTGGTTGAGGAATATTATATTCTTCCATAATATACCTTGCAAATAGTTTGCTTGTTTCTAGTTGAGCTGCATATTTATTTGGACCAAATATTTTAATATTTTTTTTATTAAAATAATCAATTATACCATTTTCTAAAGGTTGCTCCGGTCCAACAATAATTAAATTAATATTATTATCTTTTGCAAAATCATATAACTCTTGATTATTTAGAATATCTAAACTAATATTTTTAGAAATTAAAGATGTTCCAGCATTGCCTGGAGCGCAATAGAGATTTTCAATATTTTTATCTTTTGATAATGCCCATGCGATGGAATGTTCTCTACCACCTGAACCCAGTAATAATATATTATACATTTTCTATTTTTTCCAATTGATCTCTTAATAAAGCTGCTTTTTCAAACTGTAAATCTTTTGCATAATTTAACATTTTTCTTTTAATATCTTCTACTTTGTCTTTAATTTCGATTGCATCAAGATTTTTTATTTGAATATCAATATCATCATTTATAATTTCTTCCATTTCGTTATCTGCAACCACTGTAGATAGTTTTATTTCATCTAAATTTTTCAATATTGTTTTAGGTGTTATATTATTTTCTAAGTTATAATCAGTTTGAATTTTTCTTCTTTTATTAGTTTCATCTATTAAGTATTTCATTGCATCTGTAATTCTATCTCCAAATAAAATTACTTTACCATTAATATTTCTAGCTGCTCTTCCTGCAACTTGCATCAAAGATGATTTAGATCTTAAAAAACCTTGCTTATCTGCATCAATTACTGCGACTAATGATACTTCTGGTAAATCCAAACCTTCACGTAATAAATTTATACCAATTAAAACATCAAAATGCTTTAATCTTAATTCACGTAATATTTTAACTCTTTCAATTGAATCAATATCACTATGTAAATATTGACATTTAAGACCCATAGAATTTAGATAGTCTGTTAAATCTTCAGCTGATTTTTTTGTTATTGTTGTAATTAAAACCCTCTCATTTCTTTTAACTACGAGCTTAATACTCTCAATTAAAAAATCTATTTGACCTTTTGTTTTATGAACTTGAATTTCAGGGTCTAATAAACCAGTAGGCCTAATAATTTGTTTTACTATATTTTGATCTGAAAGTAAAAGCTCATAATCCGATGGCGTTGCAGAAACATAAATAACCTGGTTTATCTTTTCTTCAAACTCATCAAATTTCATAGGCCTATTATCTAAAGCAGAGGGTAATCTGAAACCATGTTCAACCAAAGTTTCTTTTCTTGATCTATCACCATTATACATTGCCTTTACTTGAGGAATTGTAACATGAGACTCATCTATAATCATTAAAAAATCATCCGGAAAAAAATCTAATAAACAGTATGGTCTTTGTCCTTTTTTTCTTCCATCCAAATGTCTAGAATAATTTTCTATTCCTGAACAATAACCAAGTTCCATCATCATTTCAATATCATAAAAAGTTCTCTGTTCTAGTCTTTGTGCTTCAAGTAAACATCCATTATCCCTTAAAATTTTTAATCTGGCAAATAACTCTTCTTTGATTAATCTAATACCTTTATGAATTGTTTCTTTTGAAGTAACAAAATTTTTACAAGGATAAAATGTTACTTGATCAACTTCTTTTATTATTTCACCAGTTATTAAATCAAAAATAGAAATTTTTTCAATTTCATTACCAAAAAATTCTAATCTAATTGGATGCTCATCATAAATAGGAAAAATATCAACTATATCTCCTCTAACTCTAAACATACCCCCTTCAAGCACCATATCATTTCTTATGTAATGAATATCAACTAATGATTTAAATAATTCTTTGGGAACAATAATTTGATTTTTATTAATCGGAATTAATAAATCTGAATATTCTTTTGGTGATCCTACACCATAAATACAACTTACACTTGCTATAACAATAACATCTTTCCTAGATACAAGCGAGGTTGATGATTTAATTCTTAATTTATCAATTTCTTCATTTATCGAAGAATCTTTTTCAATATATGTATCAGTGACAGGCATATATGCCTCAGGTTGATAATAATCATAGTAAGAAATGAAATATTCAACAGCATTATTGGGAAAAAGAGATTTAAATTCACCATACAATTGAGCTGCTAAAGTTTTGTTATGAGATAAAATTAAAGTTGGTTTTTGAACTTGTTGAATTACATTTGCAATTGTGAAAGTCTTGCCAGAACCTGTAATTCCAAGCAAGGATTGATCTCGTTCATTATTATTAAGACCATGTACTAGAGATTTAATTGCCTTTGGCTGATCTCCTAATGGCTTATATTTAGAAGTTATTTTAAAGTCTGCCATATTGTCTATTATTTTCATTTTTCACTTCTGTTAAAATAATGACAATATTTCTTTTATCTAAGTATTTTATTTATTTTTACTGTGCAATGTTAGGAATATCTCTAAGATAAGAAAATCCTCCTCCTTGCTGTCCTGAGGACCAGCTTAAAAAATCAAAATTCAAATAAATTTCATGTTCAACTAAATACGCAACAATATTTCTATCAGGTAATTGAACTAATTGACCAAAATTTCCAGCTTCATTGGTTAAACCATTATAGAAAACAAGCTCACCATTTTGAGCCTGCTCAACTGTACCTTCTGACCATTTAATTAGTGGATTATCACCATTTTCGTAAGCATTTAACATTTCATTATAACTAGTATAATAAAAAGCATTATACAACGCTCCATTATTACCTCTTGTCAAGCATATATTATCAAAAACACAATCTTGATTATTCGATTCTTGAGAATCAGCATTATTTAGTTTTGTAAATTCAAAACATAAACAACAATTAACATCATAGTTGCAATCCTGATTTACAGATACTGGGTCGTCATTACTGCAGGAAACAATAAATATAAAAGAAAATAATATTTTCATTAAATTAATCATGAATGAATTTAGAAATAAAAACAAAAAATAATAAGGAATATTATGAATTATGCAATATTTGGAGCAGGATGTTTTTGGTGTGTAGAAGCAATTTTCTCTCAATTAAATGGCGTATCAGATGTTATATCGGGATATACTGGTGGAAATACAAAAAATCCAACATATAAAGATATCTGCACTGGCAAAACAGGACATGCTGAGGTTTGCAAAATAATTTATAATCCTGAAATCATATCCTATGAAAAGCTATTACAAGTTTTTTTTGAAAACCATGATCCAACAACATTAAATAGACAAGATGCTGATATTGGAACTCAATATAGATCTGCTATTTTTTTTAATACTGAGGAACAAAGGATATCTGCTGATTATTATAAAAAAACTTTAAATGAAAGCAATGAATTCAAAAACACTATCGTAACAGAAATCACAAAATTAGATACTTTCTATAAAGCTGAAAACTATCATCAAGATTATTATTATAATAATTCATCTCAACCTTATTGCACAGTTGTTATTAAACCTAAACTTGATAAATTTTTTAGTAAAAATTATAATAAATAAATTTTTATGAGCATGTCTAAATTATTAATTTTTACAGGAATGCTGTTATTAACATCAGGATTAATAATTTACTTTTTTGAAAATAAATTGGGCTGGTTTGGGAATCTTCCCTTTGATTTTAAATATGAAAGTAGAAAAACGAGGATTTTTGCTCCATTTGGTAGTATGATTATTGTAAGCTTAGTACTATCATTTTTATTTAATTTTTTTTACAAACTATTTAAATAAACTTCTGATGTAAGCAAATTCAGGAGATAATACACTAACTTTATTTTTATATTCAAGATACTTAGGTCTTGTTTTAATAATTTTATTTTCTATCCATGGGATACTAACATAAAGAAACATAATTGTCATTGCAATTGGTGCAAAAATCCAATTGAAAACAGTTCCACTAGAAACTCCATAAAAATAAATACCCCACCAAAAAAGTATTTCACCATAATAGTTCGGGTGTCTTGAATATTTCCATAAACCTGAATTAATAATACCAGTATTGTTTTTTTTAAAATTATACAATTGTTGGTCACTAATTATTTCATAAAGAACTCCAATAAAACAAAGCGAAAAACCAAAATATGTAAAAACATCAATTTGTTTATTTAAAGCATCGTACATGGGTATACAACATGCAAAAACTATTAATGTTGGAAAAAGATGGATACCAAAAAAATTAGAAAACTGAAAGTACTTTCCTGAAGATTTTCTCATATCAATATACCTCCAATCTTCATGATGCATTCCAGGCCAACTCCTCATCCAATTAAAAGTTAATCTTAAACCCCAAAAAAATACGCTAAATAGTAATAAATAAGCTTGGAAATTAATTTCATTTACAATGTAGATAAAATAAAATAAAATAATGGGTGGAATAACGCTCCAGTATGGATCATAGATTGAGGAATTTTTAAAATAAAAACTAAAGAAATAAATAATTACTGTTGCAATTACATCAACGATTAATATATCATAAAAAATACCATAATTAATTTTTTTTAAAACAAAAATAAATGTAATAAAACACAAAGAATATGCAAATAAAACAATGGATAGACTTTTATTTTTAGACATTATTTATTTTCTTTTAGATAGGTAAAAAAATGTTGATGTAAACAATAATTCAATTATTATAAAAACCAATAAATTCATAGCAACATTATCTGTAAATCCATAACTATGCAATCCAACATTTAAAAGATTAACACCAAACCATGCTAATGCAACTATAATATTTACAAGAGATAATCCATATGCATAGCCCAGTTTACCAACAAGACCAGATACTTTCAAATGGAGCATCATAAGCAGCCATAGGACTATTAACAGAGCACCATTTTCTTTAGGATCCCATCCCCAGAACCTACCCCAAGATTGGTCGGCCCAAATACCTCCTAGAATCGTGCCGAACATTGTAAAAAATAAACCCATCAGAGTTAATCCGTAAGCGTTACTAAAAATTTTATTTAATAGTTTTTTACTCTTTGGTTTTATAAAATTAACAATCAGGTAAATATGAGCCATTAATCCTGCAACTAACGCGACGCCATAGCCTGTTGTAATTGTTGTAACATGTGTGGACAACCAAAAGTTTGAATTCAAAACAGCAACAAGTACACCTAGAGTATCACCATCTGCTGCATATTTAAAACCAATAAAATGTAAAAATGAACCTCCAACTGATGCTATTAATATGCCGACAGTATCCTTCCTAAAATATTCAAATAACAAGGCAAATAAAACTAAAATCAAACCAACAAATATTATAGATTCATATAATGTACTCACTGGTGGTCTTTGCATAATTATCATTCTTAAAATCAAACCATATCCATGTAAAAAGAATCCAATAATCATTGATAGAAATGAAAACAATCTAATATATTTATTATTAATCATCCAGCTAAAACCTATCAAGAAAAATGCCATTATGTAGAAAATTATGCTATATAAAAAAATATTAATATTATTATAGAATGTTTCAAGGGAAAGCAATGATGTCTTTATTCCTTTGTCTTCACCTATTTTATTTATTATTTGAGTTGCATGCTCATTTGCTAACTCAATATCTTTATTTATATAAGAATGAATCAATTTTTCATATAATTCTAGGATTTCATTTTGGAAAGGTGTTAATTCTCTTCCATCCATCATTTCCCATGCAGATAACCAATTACCTTCTTTGTCAGGAATAATTTTAATGGATTGGGCATATTGAAATTGGGTCATCTTTTCTAATTGGATAGCAATTTTACTTAGTTCCTTATGTGATTCGTTCCAATTGTTTTCATTGGTACTTAGCAAATCTTGTAATAAAAATCTAAATTTATCTATATTCCTCATAAAATATGAATAACTAACAGAATTATTTGAATCTAAACCCATGAATTTTATATTGATTTCATTTGATAAATCAATTAGAGGTAAAAAGCAGTAGAAACTATGCATCAATTGATCATATGATACGATATTATTATAAATTTCAATTATTTGCTTATCGACTAAACTTTGATTTTCTACATCTTTAATTTTTAAAACATCAATTAAATCTTGATTATTTCTAAATCCATTTAGGATTTCATTAAAGCTATATCTATGTTCATCATTTTTATCAAGATACAATCCAAAAGAAACCTCAGGATTTCTTATATTAAAAATCTGCCTGTCTATTTCTAAATCAGTATTTATAAAAGATTCATATATCCAATCTATAGCTTTAATTTTATTATTTTTATCAGATGTTTTAATTGATTTCTTACCATAAAACTGTAAAAGATGATTTCTTGCAAATGTATCTAGTGGCTTAATTCTTCCTGACTGTAATACAGGTAAATCTTTATACGTAAATTCAGAGTTGAATGAAAAAGAAAATAAAAGAAATACAACAATACTATATAATTTTTTTATCATACCTTCTTTTTCCTCACAAACATAAAAAACATATGATACAAAATACCTATACACATGATTATAGTAGATATATATGGAAATAATCGACCATGATTTTTAACTGTTGCAAGTACAGTTGTTTGCTTAAGACCTTCCTCAATGAAAGAAGCTTGATAAAAAGTATAGCCTCTATGACGGAGGGGTTCATTCATAGAAATCAAAACTTTTCGAGGAACATTATCTTCAATTAAATTAACTAAAGATGAAAAGCTTTTAGCTATATCTGTTCCTGGATGCATTGTTTTCTCAAAATCAATCAGTTCTAATTCAAAGGGTAAATATGCTCTTTGCCTCCTTAAAAACAACATATAATCTTTTGTGTTATTACTTATTGTTTGGGTTATTGGTTGTCCAATATAATTAATATAAATACCATCAGAAGAATCTGATTTCAAAATTTTATAAATGATACCTGAAATATTTTTTTCATATTCTTTCTCGTTTGGAAGTTCTTGTAGAAAAAAATTTTTAGCCATTCCTTTAAATTCACTACCACCTTCATATATTCTTGAGACAGGCTTACAATTTATATAATAATCAAGAATTTCAATTTCAAATGGAATAGAATTATCAGATAAAATATTATTAACTTTTAGTAAGGGATCATCAAATACTATAAATCTATCGAAATCTGGACTAGAAGTATCAACTACTGTAAATTCTTTATTATAATAATTTTCATAAAAATTTGATTTATTACCTTCATCTATTACCACACTTCCCTCTGTACTAAAATAAGCGGTTAACCCACCACCTAAAAGCATCAAAATAACGCCTGAATGAGTGATAGTAATTCCAAGTTTATTTTTAGAAAAAATATTAGATCTGAAAAAGTAACAAGATAAATTTATAAACATTATTAACATTGTTATTTTTCCACTTGGCAAGGGAATAAACCCTATCCACTTAAACCAACTAGAAAAATAATCCATTTGAGCAGCGTATAAGCCTATATCTTTTTGAACAATTGTTCCTACAAAAACCAAAACAATTAACCAGATTACTGTAAAAGAAAAAATTTTAGGAGAACCAATAATTGTAATATATTTTTTTATATTTTTCAATATTTAAATGATGAACAAAAATCTAGAAATTGAGGCTCTAATTTTTGAACTCCAGTAAAAGATGCATTTAATTTAATAAATATGGTACTATTTTCTACTTGCATTATAGAACATAAAAAAGCAGAATTTTTATTATCACTATTAATTATTCTGATAAATTTATAACTACCTAACTTAGAGCTTTTATTTATTATTAAATTTTCAATATCTTCAATTGATAAAGATTGTAAGTTTAATTGTTTTCTCCATCTATTAATATTTTGCTCTATACCTCCTCCATCACCTGAGAAATTTGTAATAGATACATCAGCCATTGTTTCATCATAAGGTATACTATAACTTGCCAATCTCATAGAAGATTTTTTACCTGTCATCCAATTTTCAGGAACATCCCAACTGAATGCTTTCATATCATTGTTTGTTGATAATTCATTTTTTATTTCATCAACTATAACTAATTTTGGTATTATATAATGTTTTACATACCTATCTTCACTGCAAGAAAACACTAATATTAAGGCTAAAATATATGTTATTTTCATAAAGGTAATTTATGAATCAATTTGTATATCAAAATATAGATTTATATTATTATTTTAATGAATCTGGATAAATCATAAAATCTTTTATTCCTTTATCAATATCTGTCCAACTATTTACATTAAATTTTATACCAAACATTGCACAAGTAGGAAAAATATGAATTCTCTCTTTAATCAATAATTGTGACAATCTATGGAATGTTGGATTATGTCCAAAAAGCATTACTATTTCATGTTTATTTGGAATGGAGTAGATTAAGCTTAACATATAATCTATTGAAGAATTATAAATATTATCATCTATTATTATATCATCACTATTAAAATTAATATTAGCTGCAATAATTCCTGAAGTACTTAATGCTCTATTGGCACCACTGGATATAATAACATCTACTTTGGATATAAATTTTTTAATTTTATTGGACATAAGCTCTGCCTCTAATACCCCCTTATTATTTAAAGGTCTATCAAAATCTATTATATTTGCATATTCAATAGGAGATTGAGCATGCCTAACTAATATTATTTTTTTCATCTAAACTTTTTTTTATTTTAATTATTAATGTTTCTGAAAAACCTGTTTTACTTTTTATTTCTTTTAAATTCGTATCTTTAAATTTTTTTAAACTATCAAAATTATTCCATATAATTCTAATTTTTTTATCTCCTAGACCTTTAATATCCTTAAGATTTGAATTAATTAAAGTTTTTGATCTTTTTAACCGGTGAAAATTAATTGAATACCTATGAACTTCATCTCTTATATTTCTTAGTAAATACAACGAAGATGATGTTTTACTTATATTCTGAGGACTAGACATACCTGGCAAGTAAACATCTTCTAATTTTTTTGCTAATCCAATAACTGTAATATATTCTAAGCCCAACTTATCAAGTGAACTTTTAGCTGCTGATAGTTGACCTTTACCACCATCTATTAATATTAAATCAGGTAATTTATTTTTTTCACTTATTTGTCTTTTATATCTTCGGTAAACAACTTCTCGCATAGATTCAAAATCATCAATTCCTTCAACAGTTTTAATATTATAATGTCGATATTCTTTTTTAATTGGCTTCCCATTTACAAAACATACTAAACCTGCAACAGGATTTTTTCCATTTATATTTGAATTATCAAAAGCCTCTATCCTTCTAGGAACTACAGGCATATTTAATGCTTCTTTTAAATGAGATAAAATTTTAGGAATATATTCTTTTCTTTTAATTTTTTTAAATAACATTTCTTTTAACTTTAATTCATTATTCTTTATACAAATCTGAAGTATTTTTTTCTTACTTCCTATTTTAGGATAAATTATTAATACACGTTTTTTAAACTTTTCAAATAACCAATCTTTAATATTTTGTTCATTTTCAATTTCAAAGGGGACTATAATCTCAGAAGGAATATCCATAGTTAAATGATAGTATTGTACTATAAACTTATCCAATTCATTAGAAATATTAAAATTATTGTTAATTTTTAAATCAAATGATTCTCTACCTACAAGCAGTCC
This sequence comes from uncultured bacterium, assembly GCA_965659495.1. GTDB lineage: Bacteria > Fidelibacterota > Marinisomatia > SCGC-AAA003-L08 > D37C17. The sequence goes on along the minus strand of CBFHVR010000016.1, from coordinate 68,619 downwards.
ATTTCTTATCCTCATTACAAATGCTATTCCATAATTATCTTTGTAAGAGATATTAATTATATCTTGGTTTTCAAAATTTTGCGTAAGTTTTTTTTGTTTTTTTATGAATTCTTCTAAGGCAAAAATTTGATTTCTAATTTTGGCTGCTTTTTCATATTGCATATTTGTACTTGACTGTTCCATCATTTTTTTTAAATAAGATTTAACATCACTATTTTTTCCTTTTAAGAAAGAGACAACTTGATTAATCATATGATTATATTCAGTGCGACTAATACTATTTTCACTTAAACAGAAACCACAAAAGCATGTATTGTGTCTAAATGCTTTATTTTTAGAATAAGTATTTTCAATACAAGTTTTTAAAGGAAAAACATGATGCAATGTTTTTAAAACAGACTTCAGATAGTAAACATCAGTATAAGGGCCAAAATAAATATTACTATCTTTTACAATCTTCTTTTTCCTTATTGTTTCAACTCTTGGATAAGTCTCATTATATATAACAATATATGGGAATGTCTTATCATCTTTCATAAATACATTATAGTGTGGTTTATGAATTTTAATGAGATTTGATTCAGTTATTAATGCTTCAACCTCTGATTCAACTATAATAATTTCAATATCTACTGCCTTAGAAATCATTACCTTATTTTTTGAAGAAGTATTACTCTTACTAAAATATGAAGAGACTCGTTTCTTTAAATTTTTAGCTTTACCTATATAGATAATCTGATTTTTTTTATCCTTAAAAAAATAGACACCTGGATTTGGAGGAAGGTTTTTAACTATCTGTTTAAAATTCAATTTAATTTATTGATTTTGACAAAGTTCTATTAAAATACCTGGAGATGATTTTGGATGAATAAAAGTTATTAATTTATTATCAGATCCTATTTTTGGTTTTTCATATACAAGTTTAATATCTTTATATTTTAAATATGATATTGCATTACTAATATTATCAACTGTTAATGCTATATGATGAATCCCTTGAACTTTTGAATTTAAGAACTTACTAACTGTAGTGTTATTTTCAATAGGCTCCAATAGCTCTATAGCTGTTTTATTATCTTCAGAATATAATTTTAAAACATCTACAAGCTCTGTTTTAACTCTTTCTTTTTTTGTTGATGTGAGACCTAATACTTCTGAAAACAAATGCTCTAAACCACTAAAGTCTTTTGATGCTATAGCAATATGATCTATACTTAATACTTTAAAATTTTTTTTAATCAATTAATTCTCCTACAACATCATATTCATAAGCATCTGTTATTAAAATATCATAAAACTTACCGACATCTAATTTTTGATTAATTTTAACATAATTATCTATTTCAGGAGCATCCATGAAAGATCTCCCAAGAGACCAGCCATCTTCATTTGAGACATCAATAATAATTTTTTCTCTTTTATTTAATCTTTGTTTATTTTTAGATAGATTTATTTTTTGTTGAATTTTCATTATTACTTCATAGCGTTCTTCTTTGATATTTTTTGGAATATTATCTTTAAAATCTACAGCAGCACTAGTACCTTCTTCTTCAGAATATTTAAAAACTCCCAATCTATCAAATTGAGTTTCTTCAACAAAATTAACTAAATTATTAAAATCCTTATCCGTCTCATTAGGGAAACCAACAATAACAGATGTTCTAATAGCAATATTCTCATTTGTTTTTCTAAGTAAATCAATTCGATTTTTAATACCTGCTGAATTTAAACCCCTCTTCATATCCTTTAACATTTTATCAGATCCATGTTGCGTTGGCATATCAATATATGGAATTAATTTTTTTAATTCAGAAAACTGTTTAATCATTTTCCTGCTTAGATGAGCAGGATGAGCATAATGTAATCTTATCCATTCTATATCATTAACTTTATCTAAAACCTGGACTAATTCATATAGTGATGATTTTGGATTTAAATCTCTACCATAAGTTGTAGAATCTTGAGCAATTAATAAAAGCTCCTTCACACCTCTATTAGCCAAATTATTTGCCTCTAATACATTTTGTTCTAAAGTATTACTTCTTTGCAATCCTCTCATCAATGGAATTGAACAAAAGGAACATACATTATCACAACCCTCAGCAATTTTAAGATAGGCATAATGCTTTGGTGTTAGCAGAGAACGAAAATAATCAGGATCATCTTTTTTAAAATCTTTACCGGTTATAAATGATAAAATTTCTGAGTGATCTGAAGTTCCAAAAAAAGCATCTACTTCTGGAATTTCTTTAACTAAATCATCTTTATACCTAGATGAAAAACAACCCATTACAATTAATTGCTTAACAATACCTTGCTTCTTTAAATTTGAACACTCTAAAATAGTATCAACAGATTCTTCTCTAGCAACATCTAAAAAACCACAAGTATTTATTATAATTGTATCAGATAATTTTAGATCTTTGACAATTTTATAATCCTGACTTTTAAGACCACCCATAAGAATTTCTGAATCAACTAAATTCTTTGAACAACCCAAACTAACGAAATAAATATTATTATTCATATTATATAATTAATGATTTTAAATAGCTATCTAATTCAAATTCTAGCAAATCTTCAAATGACTCTCCAACACCTAGAAAAGAGATAGGAATCAATAGTTCATGCATAATTGACAAAGCTACTCCACCTTTTGCTGTACCATCCATTTTATTTAATATAATATTATCTACAGGTAATATTTTACCAAATTCTTTTGCTTGCTTGATACCATTTTGACCAGTATTTCCATCAATTGATATTAAGACTGAAATTTCTTTTGTTAAATTACTTATAACTCTATATACTTTTTCTAACTCATTCATAAGATTTTTAGATGTATGCAATCTTCCAGCAGTATCAATGATAATATAATCATCTCCATTTGAAATACCAGAATTAACTCCATCGAATGCTATTGATGCTGGATCTTTAGTATTTGGATTTGAAATAAAATTTATATTTGTTCTGTTAGCCCAAATTTTTAATTGTTCTACAGCAGCAGCTCTATATGTATCAGCAGCAACAAGGGTTACCGATTTGTTATTCAATTTAAAGAAATTAGCTATTTTTGCTGCACTTGTTGTTTTTCCAGAACCATTAACACCTACAATAATTAATACTTTTTTTAAACTACTATCATTTATATTTGAATTTTTAATAGAACGTTTTAGAGTCTTAAATAATACATCTTCCCATGTTTCATTAACTTCAATTTTTTCTAAATTACTTATGGTCTTTTCAGTTAATTCCCATCCTAAATCTGACGAAAGCAAACATTCTTCTATTTTTTCTTTATCATTATCTGTTAACGATGAAAAAGATAAAATATTAGAAAAAGTTTCTTTTATTTTACTCTTTGATTTAAATATTTTAGAAAAAGTATTTTTAAATATTTTCATATTTTTTAATATTTTTTAAATGTTCAACAGTATACATAACTGTACTTATAAATAACATTAATATTGAAATAATATAAAATGAAAAAGAAATATAATAATTAAAATTAAATAAAAATAAAATAATCATTATGAAAGATGAAAACATAAAATTTTTACCCATTTTATTTGCTTGAGAAACAAAACCATATTCAATTGCTAAATAGCAAGATAAAGAAATCAAGACTATATCTCTAATGGATAGCAAAATAAAAAAAATAAAAAAAATAAAACCTACTTTATTAATTAAATAAATTAATATTATCATTAGACAAATTTTATCAGATACAGGATCTAATATTTTTCCAATTGAAGTAACTGCTTTTAATTTTCTTGCTAAATACCCATCAAGAACATCTGTTAGAAAAACTAAAAGTATTATAAAAAAAGAATAAATTTGATATTTGGGAGATTGATTAACTAAATTTAAAAATGAAATTAAAGGAAACATTAAAAAAATTCTTGAAATACTCATTATATTAGGTAAGTTCTTTAACATTTTAAGATTTTCTGATTCTATTAAATTCTATCGTATCTATTAATAAACTTTTATATTTAGAATCATTAAATACTTTTAATTCTTCAAAAGCTTTATCTGAAAATTGTTCAATCATCTTTTGGGTATATTTTACTCCCCCATTACTATAAATCAAATCTTTTAAATTATTAAAATCATCTTTTTTAGAAAAATATTTTATTTTAGTTAAAATCTTATTCTTATTTTTTACATTATTTAAAACATATATGTATGGAAGAGTTAACATATTTCTCTTTAAATCTAACATTGCAGGCTTTCCTGTTTCTTCAAGCTTTCCTAAAACATCAAATAAATCATCTTTTAACTGGTAAGCAATACCAAGGTATTCACCAAATTTTTCTAAATTATTTTTTTTATTATCATTTAAGACACTTATATATCCTAATTTACATGAAGCACTAATTAATGATGCCGTCTTATCAGAAATCATTTTAAAATAAATATCTTCAGACATATTTTTTGTTTTTGCATTTTCAATTTGCAATATTTCACCTTCGCTAAGCCTTCTAGAAATATTAGATAATATTTTAATGTGTTCAAAGTCATTAAAGGAAGCAATATTATCTAATGATTTAGAAAACATATAATCACCAATTAATATCGATAATTTATTACCCCAAATTTTATTAATTGTTGGCCACCCTCTTCTCAAATAAGATTCATCAACCACATCATCATGAAGTAATGTTGCTACATGCAACATTTCAACTGTAGATGCTGATAAAAAAGTCATTTCATTTGATTTCCCAGCTAATTTTGAACTTAAAATGCAAAGTAAGGGTCTAAATTGCTTTCCTTTAAATTTAATCACATACCTTAGAACCTTATTAATAAGGCTAACTCTTGATTCTAATGAGTTACTTAGATATTCATTATATAATACAATGTCATCCTTGAGCTCTCTACTTATATGATTAATTATTTTTTTCATTTTTGTCTACTCATAAAAAAAATACTTATTTCAAAAAGTATATACATAGGTGCAACAACAATAATTTGGCTTAAGGGGTCTGGTGGAGTAAAAAATGCACCTAATATAAAAAATAACAAGATAACGCTTCTTCTGTTATTAATTAAATAATCTTTATTAATAATTCCTATTTTATTAAAAATAAATAAAATAAATGGTAATTGAAATACAAATGAAGATATAGCCATTAACCAAACCATGTAAAATAAATAATTTTCAAGTGTGTAATTCAATTCAATAAAGTCAATTTGTACCGATAATGAACTAAAAAATTGTATAGATATTGGAATTAGAACGTAATACCCAAAAGCTAAACCCAAAATAAAAAATAATAAATTAATGAATACGTACTTTATTATCTTATTTATTGTTACATTATTTTCAAAAGCTGGTAATAAAAATGTTAAAAATTGATACAGGATTACTGGAAGAGAAAAAAGGAATCCACAAATAATAGCTAAACTTATTTTTACTAAAAAGATACTAGTAATTTTTAGTACTTGAAATGATATATTTAACTTTCCAACAGGATTGATTAAAAATCTTATAATATCATTAGAGAATAAATAGCTTATAATTGAAACAAAAATAATAGTAATAAAACATTTTATAATTCTTGACCTTAATTCTTCTAAGTGCTCAAAAAATGGTTTCTTTGAACGATTTTTAATCATTTAATAACTTCTGAACTAAACGATATGGAGATGATCTATCCTTAATATCTTTTTTTAATTCATTATTAAGAATCTCTGTATTTTTATCATTCCAAAACAAATCTATTAATTTCTTATTTAGGATTTTATTAATTTGGTTAGAATACCTATTATTAATTTTGTTGTTAATAATATTATTTTGATTGTTTAAAAAAATAAAATGATTGTTTAATTCTTTCATTAAATCATCTACTCCAAAATCTTTTATTGCTACAGTTTTTATTATTGGATAATTCCAAACTAAATCATTATTATCTAAACTTACTAAAGATAATATTTTCTTTAGAGAAACTAGCAATTTATCAGCATCTGAACGATCAGATTTATTAATTACAAAGATATCAGCTATTTCAATTATTCCAGCTTTTAACATTTGTATATCATCACCAGACTCAGGAACCAAAACAAGAATAACCGAATCTACCTGTTCAACTACATCTATTTCAATTTGTCCAACACCAACTGTTTCAAAAATAATGATATCATAGCAAGCTAAACTAAAAATATCAGCTATCTCATTTATATTTTCCGATAATCCCCCACTACTTCCTCTTGATCCAAAACTTCTTATAAAAACATTATCATCATTATAATAGTTAAGCATTCTAATTCTATCTCCTAAAACTGCTCCTTTTGTAAAAGGGCTCGATGGATCAACCAACAATACGGCAACTTTTAAATTATCTTTTCTATATTTTTTAATTAATAAATTTGTTATTGAACTTTTGCCTGCTCCAGGAGGACCAGTTATACCAATTCGGTGAACTTTTTTGCTAATTGGGAAACAAGATGATATTTCATTTATTAAGTCAGTATTATTATTCTCAACCAATGAAATTGCTTTAGAAATAGATTTATAATTATTTTTTTTAATCTCAGATAATAATTTATCGAACACAATTCTTATCCAAAAGATTTCTTAAAAAATAAGTAATCAGGAATTAAAACTTTATGACCTTCTTTTAATATTAGTTGTCTATCTTCAAATATTTTTAAGATTCTAGATACCGTTTCTCTTGAGGTACCTGACATATTAGCTATATCTTGTTGGAAGGGTAGATTTTCTATAGTTACCTTCCCTTTCCTTATAACTCCTATTTCTTCAGCTAAATTTAATATGGAGACACCTATTCTATGTTCAGCATCCGATAATGACAAAGCTTCAATATGCTGATCTGACTTTCTAAGTCTTTTAGCTAACTCAGACATTAATCCAAGGGAAACAGAAAAATGATTTTTTAATAGCTTTATAAATTCTTCACTACTTATTGCTAATAATTCACAATTTTCTTGAGCTAAAGCATTTGCAGATCTAGATTCACCATCAATAATTGCCATTTCTCCAAAAACTTCCATTTCACCAAGCATAGCTAAAATTACTTCTTTACCTTCATCATTAACTCTAGTTATTTTAACTGTACCTTTCTTAATAATAAAAACAATATCACCGAATTCTTCTTCAAGTATAATCATGCTACCTTTAGGGTAATCTCTTACACTAACTAACGATGATATTTCCTCAAGAACTGTATCATTTAAATTTTCAAATATAGATACAGATGATATAAAATCTTTATGCATAAAATCTCCAAATTTGTATAGAAGAATTTAGCTTAAATTAAATTAATTTTTTACTTATTTTATTTAAGTATAGTATCTTACCTATAAATAAATCTATATTTCGTGGTTAATTTTTAATTATTAAAATATAAGATAAAATATAATATATGAGTGCAAAAGGATCAGAACTAAAAAGAGTTAGACAGTCAAATAAAGCAAATTTAGTTAATAAATCTTATAAATCTAAAATTAGTACAGCTGTAAAAAAAGTACTTATTGAAAAGAAAAAAGATTTAGCTGAAAAAAAACTAAATGAAGCAGTTAAATTAATTGACAAAGTTGCTTCTAAAGGTATTATTCATAAAAATAAAGCAGCAAATAAAAAGTCTAGCTTATATAAACATATAAACAGTTTATAAGTCTAAATTAAAATCAGGTTTTCTATAATTGGGAGAATCTTTTGTGATATTTATGTCATGAGGGTGGCTTTCTATTATTCCTGAAGATGTGATTTGTATAAACTCTGCTTTATCTTTTATTTCCATTATATTTTTAGATCCACAATATCCAAAACAAGATTTTATACCTCCAATTAGTTGTTCAACAGTATCATTTAATTTTCCTTTGTATGGAACTAATCCTTCGATACCTTCGGGTACTAGTTTTTTATTAGATTTTAAATCTTGAAAATATCTATCATGGCTTCCTTTTTTCATGGCAGCAACTGAACCCATACCTCTATATGACTTATAACTTCTACCATCTCTTAGGACTACTTCACCAGGAGTTTCTTCTAATCCAGCAAAAATACTTCCTAGCATTACACAATTTGCTCCAGCTGCTAAAGATTTAGCTATATCGCCTGAATATCTCATTCCTCCATCTGATATTATCTTTTTATTTAATTTATCAGCTTGCTCATAGCACTCAAGCACAGCTGATAATTGAGGTACGCCGACACCAGCAACTATTCTAGTTGTACAACTAGAACCAGCACCAATACCAACTTTAACTATATCAGCTCCAGAATCAATTAAAGCCTTGGTTCCCTGACCCGTCGCAACATTACCAACAATTAAATTAATATTTGAATATATTTTTTTTATAGCCTCAACTGTTTTCAATACACTCTTAGAATGACCATGGGCAGTATCTACAACAATACAATCCACCTGTTTTTCTACCAAAGCAGAAACTCTATCAAGAGTATTTTTTTCTATCCCAACAGCAGCACCAACAAGAAGACGACCATGGACATCAACAGCGGCATTAGGATGATCTTCCTTTTTTAAAATATCTTTTACTGTTATAAGACCTTTTAATTGACCACTATCATCGACAACTAATAACTTTTCTATTCTATGCTTTTGAAGTACAGATTTTGCTTGTTCAAGTGTGGTACTTTCTGGTACTGTAATTAAATTAGATGACGTCATCCTATCTTTAACTTCTAGATTAAAGTTATTTTCAAATCTTATATCTCTATTGGTTAAAATTCCGACAAGTTTTTTATTTTTTATAACAGGCAATCCGGAGACTTTATAATTTGCCATAATTTCCATTGCTTTTGAAATTTTAAATTCAGGTTCAATTGTTATTGGATCAAGTATCATTCCACTTTCGGATCTTTTAACTTTATCAACTTCAAAAGCCTGCTGTTCAATTGAAAAGTTTTTATGAATTATTCCAAGTCCACCTTTTCTTGCTAAAGATATCGCAAGCTTACTTTCAGTAACAGTATCCATTGCTGCACTTAAAAAAGGAATTTTAAGTTTTAAAGTTTTTGATAAATTGATAGATAAATCGACTTCTTTTGGTAATACTGAAGAAAACTTTGGCTTAAGTAAAACATCATCAAATGTTAAGGCTGTTTTAAATTGTTTGTTCATATAATTTTATATATAATAAAAATACTATTTATAAATATCTCCTAAATCTAATTCAACTTGTTCTAATATTTTACAAGATTTTACAAGATTTTTCATTTTATTATGGTCATTATACAATGGTCTATCAATATCGAGGAATTCAACACTTTTACGAATTACTCTATGAGCTTTAGTAACACCATCACCAAACTTATGTTCTCTTAAATCTAAAGCTTGAGCTGCAGCAAAAAACTCAATACCTAGAATACCATAAGCATTATCTAGAATTTGGAAATTTTTCAGAGCAGTATTCATTCCCATAGATACAAAATCTTCTTGATCTGCAGCTGCAGGAATAGATTGTATGCTTGCTGGCGCAGATAAAATTTTCTGTTCAACAATTTGTGTATCTGCTGTATACTGACTTAACATCAAACCAGAGAACATTCCAGCACCTTTTGTTAAAAATGCTGGAAGACCATTACTTAATGCAGGATTATTTAATCTATTCATTCGTCGCTCTGAAAGCACTGATACCATGGTAACTGCTGCACCAAGCATATCAAGTGGTAAGGATACAGGTGTACCTTGAAAATTTGCTCCTGATAATTGAATATTTCTATCAACAAAAAATATAGGGTTATCACCTACTCCATTAAGCTCAATTTCTACCTGTTTTTGACAGTAATCTATATAGTCTATAGCAGAACCTATAACTTGCGGAGTAGACCTTAAAGAATAAGCATCTTGAACCTTGGTATCCAAAACTCCATTTAATAAATCACCATTTTCTAAAATTCTCCTTAAAGAATTCGATGATTTAATAGCACCCTGAAACCCCCTAACTTGATGAATCAATTTATTTAAAGGTCCAAGATTAGAAATCAATGCATCCATAGACATTGCAGCAGCAATATTAGACTGTTTAAACCATTTTTTTGTATCATGTATAAATAAAGCACTCATACCTGTTAAAAAGTTTGATCCATTAATTACAGATAGCCCATCTCTAGCTTCTAAACCTGGAATAGGTATACCAGCTTTATTCATTGCTTCTTTTCCATCTAATAGTTGATTTTTAAAATATGCTTTTCCTTCTCCAAGGAGAACGAGTGCAATTTGTGACATAGGAGCTAAATCGCCACAAGCACCAACAGAACCTTTAGAACATACATATGGAGTAACACCTTTATTTAACATTTTTACTAATGTCTCTGTAATGATTAATCTACATCCAGACATACCCTTTGCATGAACATTAATTCTACTTAACATTGCAGCTCTTACATGATCAAGAGGTGCAGGTTCTCCAATACCTGCTGCATGATTATAAACCAAATATTTTTGGAAATCTTTTATTTGATCTAGATTCAATATAGTTTCTGAAAATTCTCCTATACCAGTATTAATTCCATACATAATCTCACCATCAGAAATCTTTTTATCTACTAATTGTCTACATTTATTAATTTTTTCAATAGAGTCATCCGAAAGTTTTATTTTACAGTTATCTCTACTTACAGAAACTAAAAAATCTATAGATAAATTTTTCCCATTTATTTCTTTAATCATAGTTATCTTTTCTTAATTATTTTTATAAGTTATTAAAATATTTATTCATTTTCCTAAAAATTTATCTATTTCATTTATAATAATACTTGAACTATTATAACTAATATAATCAACAGGCAGTGAATCTAAAACTATTTGACCGTATGATTTATTTAATATTCTTGGATCAGCAATTATGCATACACCTATATCATTCTGGTGCCTTATAAGTCTTCCAAAACCTTGTTTTAATTTTAATATTGCTTCAGATAGCTGAAAATTAATAAAGGGATCAACATTATTGCTTCTAAACTTTTCTATTTTAGCTTCGACAATCGGATTATAAGGATTTGAAAAAGGTACTTTTAAAATAATTAAAATTTCCAACTTATCATTGGGCAAGTCAACACCTTCCCAAAATGAGGAAGTACCAAATAAAATTGAATTATTATTAGATAAATAATTCTTAATTAAAATATCTTTTGAAGTAGTTTTATCTTGATAGTATATATTATCGAAATTTGATAATATATTTTTAAAATTTATTATTTGTTTATAAGAAGTACATAAAACTAACATTCTCTTTGGAACATGATTCCTTAAATCTAAAATAATATTTTTTATATCATTTATAAAGCTGTCACTATCAATTACTAGACTTGAATTATTAACAAATAATTTAATTTGATCTTTTAAAAAAAAAGGAGATGTAAATTTTTTTGTGTTTATTGATTTATCAATTGAAAAATCATTTATTCCAAGTTCATTTAGAATGTAATCAAAAGAATCATCAACTGTCAATGTAGCTGAAGTTAATATCATAGAATCAAATTTTTTATAAAAGAAATCAAAAACTTGCTCAACTACTAAAGGTACAGAGTTAAAAGACAGCGAAGATATTTTTTTATTATTAATAAATGCTGAGATCCATTTTACTTGATTACTTGATTTAATAAAAATTTTATTCATTGACTTATCTAGTTCTTGAAATTTATTAAACTTTAATGATAAATCTAGCTTATTAGCCTTATTTATTTTAAAAGACTTAGAACTATTGACTGATTCTATAAATATTTTTAAATCTTCTAATATAATTGAAAAAAAATCAATAAAGTCACTAAACTCAATTCTGTTTACCTCATCAATTTTAAACCTTATATCATGTTGTCCATTAAAATTCATTTTAGATAGTAAATTTGAATATCCAAATTCATTTGTTACTTCTCTAAAGGTACTAGTAAAATGATTAAAATCTAACTCAATTTTAGATTTAATATTAACAAGCTGATTATATATATCATGATCAGTATTATACGAAATTATTTTTTCAAATAAATAAATAGAAGATTCAAACAAACCAGTTATAGATTTTAAACTTATAAATTGTTTTAAATGCATTCTACAATTTTCAGATACCTTATGAGCCTCATCAATTACACACAAATTAAAATCATCAAAGACAGACTCCTCTTTATTGTAAATAGTTGCAAGCAATGAATGATTAATAACTAATAAATTTGATTTTGGTATTTCTTTTTTTAGTTTATTATAAAAGCAATCAGTATTATCATTACTATGAAAGCTACAAAATTGATAATCATAATTAATCATATCCCACAAATAATACAATCTATCTATCGGGAAACTATTACACTCGCTTACATCCCCTGTTTTTGTATTTTTTATCCATACAGATAATGATAATAGCTCATAAATATCTTTATCATTTAATAAATCCAAATTATCAAATAAATTTTTAAATCTTTTCACACATATATAATTTTTCATTCCCTTAACTATACTTGCTTTAATTGATATATCTAAAGCTTCAGATAAAGAAGGTATATCTTTATTAAATAATTGCTCTTGTAGGTTATGAGTACTAGTAGAAATTAATATTTTATTATCAAATGAATTAAGCATTGCGGGAACAAGGTATCCATAGCTCTTTCCTAAACCAGTCTCTGCTTCTGCAATAAATATTGAACTACTACCGAAAGATTTCAAAACATCTTTTGAAAATTCGTACTGAGAAGGTCTAAATTCATAATTTTTAATTTTAGTATCTAATAAACCTTTGTCTAAATAAATTTCTTCAAAATTTAAGCTTTTGTTTGTTTTACTAAAATATTCAAATAAATTTTCATTATGTAGATTTTGAGATAAATCCATATTAAGAGGTTTTTTATTTTCTGATATTTTATAGTTTATAATATGGAAAAAAAGATCCTTATTAATTGTCATACTATCTTTATAACACTTATAAATTTCATTAATAGTATTTAAATCATAATTATTTATTTTTTCAAGTAAAACTACAAATAAATCACCAGCACTTTTAGCATCATCTTCTGCTCTATGTGAACTTCCTGTATTAATACCAAAATCATTGCACAGTGATTCTAATTTAAATGAATTAGAATAATAAAGGAAAATCTTAGAAAGAAAGTATGTATCACAAACATATGAATGACTAAAAATATCATATGAATTTTCCAAAGCATTATCGATAAATTTTAAATCAAATTGAATATTATGTCCAATTATTGGTAAATCTTTAATGAAACTAATAAAATCTTCTGATATATTTAAAAAACTTTTTTTATTCTCTACATCTGAATTTTTAATACCTGTCAGGTTTGTAATAAAAGGTGATATAAGCTTATTTGGATTGACTAATTTGGAAAAAGAACCAACGACTTTACCTGATTCATACTTTACCGCTGATATTTCGATGATTTTATCTGTTTTATAATTTAAACCTGTAGTTTCTAAATCAATAGATACAAAACTATCTAAATAAATTTGTTTAAGATCCAATATAATAGCCTTTAAAATTTAAAAATATTAACATAATTTAAATATTCAACTAATTTTTAATTAAATTAAATTTTACTATTCATTATCTACTAAAAATGTAGGATAATGAATATTAAATCGATGCCAATAATAATATTTACTAATATAAAAAAGAATGTAATGAAAAATAAATAAATAGGGGAATATTGTCATTAGAAAAATATTAAATAACGCAAGAGGATATACAAAAGATCTAATAATATCTTTTTGTTGTGCACGCAGAACAGAATAAAAATAAAAACCAGCTGATGTTATAGAAATTATTGAGAGTAGTGGGTCGTTATTTGATACGCCCATAAAGAAGCAAAGTAATATTAAAATTAAAGATAATAATAATTTAAAATCATATTTATTAATTTCTATACCATTATTTTTAAAATTATCTGATTTTAATTTTGATATATATATACAATAACAAAGTATAAAATATGGAAAAATAAATAATAAATCATAAACAATGATACTCCTACTGGTATTTACGAAGCATGTGTAATACCAACCGCTAAAAAATAAGATAATAGATTCGATAAAATAATAAACGATTTTATTTTTAAATAACTGATTTATAACCAAACCCAATAAACCCAATAAAAGTCCAATAAGTGCATTAATCCAGGAAGCAAAAAATAAAATTATAACACCTACAATACTCAACAATCTTAAAAAAATAATAATTTTGGTAATAGAATATTTTTCTTTTATAAAATTAAAAGTTTTATTTCTACTGCTACTTTTTGTTATCTCTTTATTAATATAGATACTACTTAATAAAAAAGATAGACCAACAAACAAAAATACATAGCCACTATTAAATGAAAATAAAAACTGAGGAGATAAATCAGATAAAAATAGATTCAAATAAATACCAGTACAAATCATTAGCCAAGAAAAATAATAATTCATTGGATTTAAAAAAAATAACTCATCAAAAAAAGGAGCAATTTTTTTATGTACAGAATGATCTCTAAAAAATTTTTTAACCATTATCTCGTTTTATACAAGTTTTTTAAATACTTACTATCTACACCTTTAGTAATATATTCTCCATTAAAACAGGATGTATCAAATGAATCAATATCATTATTAGAAACAGAACTAACTAAATCTTCCAAGTTTTGATATATAAGTTTATCTGCATTTATAGCATTAGATATTTCTTCTACTGTTTTATTATATGCAATTAATTCTTCAACAAAAGGCATATCAATACCATAAACATTTGGAAATCTAATTGGAGGTGATGCACTTGCAAAATAAACTTTTTTAGCTCCAGCATCTCTTGCCATTTGTATTATTTGTTTACTAGTTGTTCCCCTAACAATAGAATCATCAATTAATAATACATTTTTATTTTTAAAAACTTTTATAATTGTATTAAGCTTTTGTTTAACTGACTTTTTTCTAATCTTTTGTCCAGGCATAATAAAAGTTCTTCCAATATATCTATTTTTCACAAAGCCTTCTCTTAGTTTTTTATCAAGCTCAATACTAAGAGGTAAAGCACTTGTTCTACTTGTATCTGGTATAGGAATAACCACATCTATATCGTTTAATTCTTTACTGGATAATTCTTTTTTTATTTTTTTTGCAAGCATAACACCCATTTTTAATCTAGAATTATAAACATTGATTTTATCTATTGTGCTATCAGGTCTTGCAAGATATACATATTCAAAAATGCATGGAGTATGATTTATTTTCTTTTTGTAATTATGGCTAAACAAATCACCTTTTTTATTTATATAAATAGTTTCACCAGGATTAACATCTCTTTCTATATGATACCCTAAGCAATCTAATGCAACACTTTCTGATGAAAACATATATTTAGAATTATCTTTTTTACCAAAAATCAACGGTCTTATACCATTTGGATCTCTAAAAGCAACCATACCATACCCTGATATCATAATAATTACTGAATATGCTCCTTTAACTCTACTATGTACTTCATCTACAGCTTTAAAAATATCTTTTTTTGTTAATGAAACTTGTTTTCTATCCTGAAGAGCATTGGCAAATATATTTAGTAAGACTTCAGAATCAGAATTAGTATTAATATGTCTTAAATCCTTTTCAAATAATTCGTTTCTTAACTTCTCTGCATTTACTAAATTACCATTATGAACAAGTACTAAACCATATGGAGAATTAACATAAAAAGGTTGCGCTTCTTCAAAGTTATATGAACCAGCCGTTGGGTAACGAGTATGACCCAGGCCAACAGAACCTTTTAATTTCATCATTTCATTTTCAGAAAATACATCTCTGACTAATCCATTATTTTTATAAATATTTAACTTACCTTTATCGTTAAATACAGCCATTCCTGCAGCATCTTGACCCCTATGCTGTAAAACAGTCATTGCATTGTATAAAGTTAAACAAGCATTTGGTTTATCTGTATGGACACCAACAATTGCACACATAATTAATTTTCTTCCTTTTTTTCTTTTTTATTATTATTTGGAAAATCTTTCAAATGATGATCAACATATGAATCAATAACTCCATATAAATTCAACATTAGAAGCCACCAAAAACTTCTATTCCTATCAGAAATATTACTAATATCCTTTGCAATTTGGAATTCTTGCAGCCAATAAAATTTAATACTCATAAGTGCAATAGCTTTTAATGGTTTATTATTTTCAAATTGACCAATTGGTATCATACCTTTTCCAAGAGAAAGAACATTTAACTTCCAATCATGATTAATTATTTTTTTTGTTGAATCGCTTTTTATAGGACTATCTCCAAAGATGAAACCTATAGATATAATTAAAATAAACTTAATCATCTGAGAATATAGCCTCTATTTCAACTTGAGAATTTTTTGGTAGTTTACTTACTTCAACTACAGATCGAGATGGAAAATCATGACCCTTAAAAAAATCTTCAAAAATTTTATTTAAAATTTTAAAATTTGATAAATCAATAATAAAAACTGTTAATTTTATAATATCTGAGATATCTCTATTTCTCTCATTTAAAATGCCTTGAATATTTTTAAGAACTTGAGAAACCTGTTCTTCAAAATCATTAGAAATTATAATTCCTGATTTATTAAGCGGTATTTGTCCTGAAGTGAATGTTAATCCACCTTTAATATTTACTGCTTGTGAATAAGGACCAATAGCCTCTGGTGAATTAGTTGTTGATATTATAGTTTTACTCACAACTAAACTCCCAAAGGGAAAGACCAACATCCTTATCAAGTTCTCTTCTAATATTTTCATCATTTAATAAAATTATAATCTCAGCACTTGCAGCTGTAAAAGCACTAAAAAGATGTCCTCCAAAAACATTAAAATTATCATCTGATATATTTATATGAACATGAATGAATGGATTATCATCTTTTAAAGTTATATTTCCCATTAATGATGTCAACTCATAGTCTTTACTGAATAGCTTTTTATTATATTCTTTTAATTCTAAATTATAAAAACCAAGCTCAACTTTATTGATAGCACCAATACCATTGATTATACCTGAATTAATTTTTTCTTTTATTAAAACGTCCGTTATAGATGTTACAAGTTCATCACCTGTTTGCAAACTTATAAATAATCTATCATTATTTATTTTGTATTTCATAATAATTTATATCTAATTCTCTATTTGCTTTAGCCTCATTTAATCTCCTTACTGGAGTATTATAAGGACTACTTAATAAATAATCAGAATCAGAATCAATTTTTTCATCTATACTGATCATAGCATTTGCAAAATCTTCAAGAGTTTTTTTATCTTCTGTCTCTGTAGGTTCAATCATAATTGATTCTTTTATATTTGTTGGGAAATAGACTGTTGGTGCATGAAATCCAAAATCTAGTAAAGATTTGCCTATATCAAGAGCTTTAATACCTTTATCTTTTTGTCTTACAGCTGAAATAACAAACTCATGTAATGTTCCATCAGAAAAAGGAACTTCATAATTAGTGCTTAATAAAAACTTTAAATAATTAGCATTAAGGACTGAAAATAAAGCAATATTTTTCAAACCAATATTACCTAAGCTTAAAATATATACATAAGCTCTAACCAATATACCAAAATTACCATAAAACGTATGTACTTTACCTATAGTTTCAACGTTACTATCAATATAATAATTATTCTCGTTTTTATTTATAAATCCTGATGGTAAATATTTTTTTAATTTAGAGTTCACTGCAACTGGCCCAGAACCAGGTCCACCACCACCGTGTGGGGTAGAAAAAGTTTTATGTAAATTAATATGCATAATATCAAAACCCATTAATCTTGGCTTAGCAACACCGACAAGTGCATTAAGATTAGCACCATCCATATACATTAAACCATCAACATCATGAATCATTTTAGAAATCTGTTCAATATTATTTTCAAATAAACCCAACGTATTTGGTTGAGTTAACATTAATCCAGCTACTTCATCATCAATTAATTCTTTTAGATGTTCAATATCTACTCTTCCTCTTGAATCTGACCTAACCTGCCTTACATTGTATCCAGTCATGATTACACTAGCAGGATTAGTTCCGTGCGCTGTTTCAGGAATTATCACAAATTTCTTTTTATTTTTTTTATCCTCATGATATTTCTTCATTAATAATAGACCAACCATTTCGCCTTGGGATCCAGCTGATGGTTGTAGGGTTATTGCTCCCATTCCAGTAAGCTCCAATAATACTTTTTCTAAATTAGAATATATTTCTAGAGCTCCTTGAACAGTTGAATCTAATTGATTTGGATGAATCAATGAAAAACCAGGATGCAAAGCAATAGAATCATTAATTTTAGGATTATATTTCATTGTACAAGATCCTAAAGGATAAAAATTCTTATCAACATGATGGTTCTTAATGGATAAATTTGTATAGTGTCTTACTACTTGAAATTCAGTAAGCTCCGGTAAATTTAAACCTTTATTACTAATGATATTTTCTGGTATAAACTTATTTAATGCCGTATCAGGCACAGTCGATTTTGAAATTTTAAAACCAATGCATCCTTTTTGACTCTTTTCAAAAATTAGAGGTGTATCAATTATCATTTAATAATTCCTTTTATAAGATTTAATCCAGTTTTTAATATTTTCTTTGATGAATAATCACTACTTAATTTTAATATTGCCATATATTTAGAACCACCACCATTTAGACCTATTTCTTTAGCTAACTTTCTAATAATATCTCCAGCATTAATAGAATCATTAAAGTCTTTTGTTAAAGAACAGATAATAATATTTCCATCATTTGTTTTTAAAGCCACCAATCCGATACCTTTACTTTTAAGATTGTCTCTAATTAAATCACTAAGAATATTAGGCTTAATATTTAAACAGAAAGTATCTAAAAAAATATTAATACTATTAATACTTTTCTTATTTTTTTTAATTGAATCTTTAATAATTAACTTTGATTCTTTAACATTTAGATTTTCAATATCTTTCTTGTATTTCTTGTTTGATAATAAAATATTTTCGACTTTTTTTAACAAATCTTCTTCATTACACATTAATATATTTTTAATTCCTGATAAAATATTAACCTTATCTCTAAAATAAGAAAAAGCATATTCGCCTGTTACAGCTTCAATTCTTCTTATTCCAGAAGCTAATGAGCTCTCAGAAGTAATTTTAAATAAACCAATTTCAGAAGTGGTATTAACATGAGTACCACCACATAATTCTTTTGAAAATCCATTTACATTAACAACTCTTACATTATCGCCATATTTTTCACCAAACAAAGCTTCAGCACCTTCTGATTTTGCATCACTAAATTTTTTAATATCTACATTAAGATTTACATTTTCTAAGATTATTTTATTAACAATATCTTCAATTTCGTTAATCTCATTTTTTTTTATTTTTTTATAGTGCGTTAAATCAAATCTTAAATGGTCATGTGAAACTAATGAACCAGCCTGCTGTACATTTTTTCCTAAAACAATTTTCAAAGCTTTGTGTAAAAGGTGAGTTGCCGTATGATTTAATCTAATTGAATCTCTTCTTTTTTTATTAATTTGTGCATTTACATTAATTTTTTTATTTTTTTTAATGTTTCCATTTTCAAAATATCCAAAGTGACAAATATCATCACCGTATTTATATGTATCAGAAACAATAAACTTAAAATCTTTACAACTTATAATACCAATATCACCTATTTGGCCCCCAGACTCTGCATAAAAAGGAGTCTTATCTAGAACTATTTCAAAATTCCCATTATTTTCTCTATATTTTGTTATTATTGATTCTGACTTACAATAATCATATCCAATAAAATTTGAAGGCTTATTTAATTGATTTAAAATGATCCAATCAATTTTCTGATTATCCAATTTAAATTTATTAGATTCTCTAGCTTTTATTTTTTGATCATCCATTAATAAATTAAATTTATTTTCATCTATTCCAATTTTTTTTTCTTTAGCTAATAAATATGTTAAATCGACAGGAAAACCATAGGTATCATATAGTTTAAAAACATCTGCTCCAGATATTATTTTTCCATTTATATTGGAACAAATTTCTTCAAAAATTGTTAGACCTCTATCAAGTGTTTTACCAAAAGCTTCTTCTTCAGATTTAATAACTTGTTTTACATAATCTTTTTTATCAAGTAACTCAGGATAAGCATCACCTAAAACTTTAACAAGCGAATCATATAATAAATATAAAAATGATGTGTTAATTCCCAGAACCCTTCCATATCTAGAAGCCCTTCTTAAAACTCTTCTAACAACATAACCTCTTCCTTCATTTGAAGGCATAATACCATCCGATATTGAAAATGAAATCATTCTTAAATGATCTGCAATTACTCTGTGAGGAATTCCATTTTTAAAAGTATACTTTTTATTTGAGATCTTAACTATTTTTTCAATTATAGGATAAAACAAATCAGTTTGATAATGATCATCTAAATTATTCAGAGTAGCTACCATTCTCTCCAAACCTAAACCAGTATCAACATGTTTTTTAGGCAAGTTTACTAATTTTCCATCTTGCGTTCTATTAAATTGCATAAAAACCAAATTCCACAATTCTCTATATTCATCAGTTTTATTAACACCTTTTTTATCTTGTTTGTTTAAATCACCAATAAAATAATGAATTTCTGAACATGGACCACAAGGGCCAGTACTTCCCATTTCCCAAAAATTTTCTTTATTTCCAAACTTTAGGATTCTATTAGAATCAATATCAGTGAAATCTTCCCATATTTTTTTAGATTCATCATCATCTTTATAAACGGTCACCCAAAGTCTTTCTTTATCTAAATTCCAGACTTTTGTTAGAAGTTCCCATGACCATTGTATAGCTTCTTTTTTATAATAATTCCCAAATGACCAATTTCCTAACATCTCAAAAAATGTATGATGATACAAATCAACACCTACTTCTTCTAAATCATTATGCTTACCGCTAACTCTTATACATTTCTGAGAATTTACAGCCCTTTTGAAATCACTTATTTTTTTATCCAAAAAGATATCTTTAAACTGATTCATTCCTGCATTAGTAAACAATAAAGTGGGATCATCTGAAGGAAATACTGGTGAGCTTCTTACAAACTTATGAGCTTTAGAAGCAAAAAAGTTAATAAAATCATTTCTTACTTTTTGAGAACTATATTTCATTAGAAGATAACTTGAGTTTCAATCTGTGTCGTTTTAACTGGCCTAAAACCATCATTATCGAAAACGTATGATTTTCTTCCTTTAAGTATTAAAATCATATTATCTGCCATTTCTACACCAATATTATATCCAAACAATGTATTTTGATCAGGTTTAAAACTAAATGGTTTATCAGAATAGCTCTGTTGATAAAAAATTTCAGCAATTCGAACTTTTTGTATGATTGAAGTATCAATATCAAGCTTCGTATAAAAAGTACTATTTTGATTAGATTTATAATTACTTATGCTTTCATCCCACTTATCTCCATTTAAATATTGATACATCATTTCTAACTGAAAAATCTTAAGAAAATTACTAACTATATTTAAGCTTGCCCCTTTCGATTTTCCATATAAATAGAGCTTATCTTCTTTTGTTCTAACAACATTTGCATCATTTTCTTCGATAACCATCGCACGAGTATGATCATAATTTTGATCCCAATAGTTAAATAAATAATTTTCTGAATTTTGTCGTAAATCAAGTGTTAGAGTTACTTTATCCCACTCTGCTATAAAGCCAATAGGTATATAGCCAAATCCTAACCTGTTATCAAAACTATTATAATCATCCTGCTGCGTTAGAATATCATAAGGGTTTAATGTTTCACCAGATAGTTGTGAAAACTCTGAAAATAATTTCATTCTATTATTTAGATTATATGTTAATCCCAGAGAAATACCTGCTACCTGATTTTTATCATTCAGATCTAATAAATAAGCTGCTTGATCCATTTCATCCTGTGCTAATGCTATTTGATCTGAACAATCATCATCAACTGGACAATTATCATTTATCCAAGAAATAATATCTTGATTTAGATGCCATTGACTTGAATCGTTTGCATAATTTGGCTCAACAAAATCGGGGTATCCATCTCTATCGGAATCCAATAATCCTTTTCTTTGATTTGGATCAACAATAATATTAAATGAGAAATCAACATTTTTTACATATTCAAAGCTACCTCCAATGGCAAACAATCCTGGTTCTTTTGCTTCTTTAAGATCACTATGAACAATATGAAATTTAAAATTAGGAAAATTATATTTAAAATTAACACCTGTTCTCCTTACTCTAGGATAATCCATAACATTTGAATAACCATTAACAAGAGAACCATGACCCAAGGTTATTGATGGTAATGCACCAATCCTAAAATACAAATCATCACTTGGGACTCCGTACCGTAAATAATAAATTTTATCTACTAGAGTTTTATAAACATCTTTTGAGGACGAAAAATTCCAATTTTCATCGTATAAATTACCATCTTGATCAAAATAAAAATAAAGGTCTAAGCCTAAACCTATTTTACCAAAAATTAACTCAGGTCTTAATGAAAATTGATTATATACCTGGTTATTAATAGTAACAGAACCAAATGATCCAGTATATACAGGATCTATATCTTGCGTATATATATAACCAACAATCAAAAGAATTAAACATATTTTATTTTTCATGATTTTTAAGAACCTAGCTTTTTAATTATTTTATCAAAAATATTTTTTGGCGTTATTCCAAAGTATTCAGCAACTTCAGCTCCAGGACCTGATTCACCAAAAGAATTAATTCCAATATTTAGCCCAAATCTTCCTGTAAACTTTTGCCACCCATCAGTTGTCCCTGCTTCAATAGAAACTAGGAGTGTATTGCTATGACAATCGAGAACAGATTTTTTATACATTTCTTCTTGTTCCTCAAATAATTCCCAACAACAAAGGTTAACAACTTTTACTTTATGACTTTTCGATAGCATCTCTTTCACTTCTAATGCTACCCAAACCTCAGAACCTGAAGCAAATATAAGAACATCTGGATTATCAGAATCACTTATTATATAACCTCCTTTTTCAACATTAGAAAAATGAGCATATCTGTTTCTATCTAGTACTGGAATAGACTGTCTAGTTAAAAGCACTAAAGAAGGTCTATTTTTTTGTTCAAATGCAATTTTAGATGCAATCACTGCCTCATTTGCATCAGCAGGACGAAGTACTAATAGGTTAGGAATATTTCTATAAGACATTAAATGCTCAATGGGTTGATGCGTAGGGCCATCTTCACCAACATAAATTGAATCATGAGTAAATTCTGATATACAAGGTAAACCTTGAAGAGCTCTTAATCTTATAGCTGGTCTTTCATAATCTGCAAATACAAAAAAAGTTGCTCCAAAAGGAAACAATCCTCCATGCTGAGCAATTCCATTATTAATCACACCCATAGGAAATTCTCTAACGCCATAAGCTAAATTCATTCCTGATGGATTATTTGAATTAAAATCTTCTACTATTGAGGCAAACCCACCAGTAACATTAGAAGGTTCTAAATCTGCAGATCCACCAACAAGAAACATATTATTGTTGGCTAACTCTTCAATAACAGCTCCCCAAACTTTTCTAGTTGCTATATTATCTCCAAAATTATAGATAGGCCACTTTACAGATTTTGGAACCAATAAATTATTTGAATTTTCCCATGCTTCTTTAAAGATTTTATCACTATATTTTTTATTTAAAATTTTATTCCAAGTATCAACTTCTTGCTTAGCATACTTGTAACCAGATCTAAAGTCTTTTAAAACATCATCAGATATTTGAAATAATTTATTTGGATCTAATCCTAATTTATTCTTTGTTAATTTAATTTCTTCGTGAGAAAGCGGAGCACCATGAGTATTGTGATCTCCTTCAACATTAGCTGTTCCATAAGCCATGATTGTTTCACCTATGATTACAGATGGTCTATCAACCTCCATTTGAGCAATTCTAATAGCTGATCTAATTTCATCATGATTGTGACCATCAATTACCTGAACATGCCATCCATGAGATTGATACATTTTTTTATAATCAGTTGAATCAGATCTAGATACTTTTCCTGAAATTTGTGCATCATTTGAATCATAGAATGCAATTAATTTTTCTAATTTCCAATGTCCAGCACATGCTATTGAACCTTGAGCAACAGGTTCTTGTATATCACCATCGCCATGCAAAACATAAGTAAAATGATTCACAACATCAGATCCAAATTTTTCAGATAATATTTTTTCAGCCACTGCCATACCTACAGCATTTCCAACACCTTGCCCTAGAGGTCCTGTTGTAGCCTCTATTCCTGGAGTTAGTCCTCTTTCTGGATGACCAGGTGTTTTTGAACCAATCTGCCTGAATTTTTTTAAATCTTCTAATTCTAACCAACCAATATAGTATAACATAACATAAATCAATGCTGATTCGTGGCCAACAGACATTACAAATCGATCTCTATTTTTCCAATCTGGATTTTCAGGATCAAATTTTAAAAATTCTTTAAACAAAATATAGGTAAAATCTAACGAAGAAAGTGGGCCGCCCGTATGTCCAGAATTTGCATTTCGGACAGTGTCCATTATTAAAGATTTTGCATAATTAATAGAAACTTGATCTATATCTTTTTTTTCAAACGACATATGTATACCAAATTTTAAGGGGATATTAACAAGTGAATTTATTAAGTAAATTCTTTATTTCAATGCTTTAAATTACATAAGTTGTTTTTTTTACAATTATTATGAAAAATAGTGCTATATATATTCATGTCCCTTTTTGCAAAGTAAAGTGTATTTACTGTGATTTCTATTCAATTACTAATCGTGAAAATCAAATTCCGTTATTTACAAAACTCCTTTTAAAAGAAATAAGATATTATAGAGATTATAAAAAAAATAATTGGAATTTTAATACTATATTTTTTGGAGGAGGCACACCATCTATTTTACCTGCTAAAGATATAGAAAAGATACTCAAAGAATTAGATAATACATTTGATATTTCGAATGTTAGAGAAATAACACTAGAGGCAAATCCAGGAGAAGCTTCGTTTGAATTTTTAAAAGATATTAAAAATATTGGAGTTAATAGATTATCCATGGGATTTCAAAGTTTTGATAATTCATTATTAAAAAAGCTTGGTAGAATTCATAAATCTAAAGATTGTTTCAACACTTTTGATAATGCTAGAAAGGCAGGTTTTGATAACATAAATACTGATATGATTTTCAATATTCCGAAATTATCAACAAAGAAATGGATAGAAGATTTAAATAAATTAATATCTTTAGAGCCAGAGCATATATCAGCATATTCTTTAACTGTTGAACCATCAACACAACTTTTCAATCTTGTTAAAAATAAAAAAATTCTTATGCCTAAAGAAGAGATAGATATTGAACAGTTTTTAATAACAAAACAAGTTTTATTTGACAACAATTATTTTCAATATGAAATTTCAAATTATTCAAAGAAAAACAAAGAATGTAATCATAATATTAATTATTGGAAATTAAATCCTTATCTTTCATTTGGACCCTCTGCACATTCATATGATACTAAAAAAAGATGGTGGAATGTTAAATCACTAGAGAAATACTTATCTTTATTAGATAGTTGCTCATTACCGGTTGGAGGTTATGAAAAACTAGATGATAAAGATAACTACAATGAAACTATATTAAATGGATTAAGACTTAATGAAGGAATTAAAATATCAAAATTAAAAAAATTTCATGGTGAAAATTATAATAACTATATTAGTTCAATAACATCAAAATGGGACTGCCTTGATGTGACTCAAGAACATATTAAATTAAAAAAAAATGGTATGTTATTTGTAGATGATATATCTTCAGATATGTTTATTTAAGTAATAACATTTTTTTTGAGAATACATTATTATCAGTTATTAATTGATATATATAAACTCCTGACGATACATAAAAGCCATTTGCATCTTGACTGTTCCAACTAAAATTATAACTTCCTGATCTATAAAAACCATCTGCAAGTTTTTTAATTTCTTTTCCATTTATATCAAATATTATCAATTTGATATTTTCAGAGGAAGATAAGCTTATCTCAATATTTGTAATTGGATTAAATGGATTTGGAAAATTTTGTTTTAATAAAAATTCTTCAGGGTACATATTTTCGTTAATTAAAATATTAACAGGTTCGTTATTGCTGTTAACAGCTAATATATGTTCAACTTCAAAAAAACCAGTTGATTCAAATAGTTTATGATTACCATGTCTTAAGGATTTTCCTTCAATGCTATAAATTACGATATGATGCTTATCTTCATTAATATTATATGCAATATCCATATCAATATCATTATTAATGAATATTGCATCTTCAGAATTAATAATCATCTCTAATCCTCTAATTGAACCTTCTGTTTTAAAATTAAAGGAATTATTTTCAATTTCAACATCTACTTCATTTACAATTCGAGATCTAGTATTAATTCCTAACCTATCATTTGATAAAATTATACCAGTGATAATAACTATATCTTGTACATTTATCATACCATCCTCATTTATATCTGACGCACATAATTCATCCTGTTCAGTAGGATTACCAGAATTAATAATTATATTTACAAGTCTTACAATATCAACTACATCTATTGAACCATCATTATTAACATCTCCTGCCAAACATTCAGGATTAATATTAGAACCACTATCGAAAAAATTAATAATTGAATATATATATTCAGAAAAATAATTACCTTCCAAGCCTGCTAAATTATGGCTAGAGCCTACAGTTCTATAATCTAATTCATCATTTTGATAAGCAACTGCAGTAGTATATTCAGGATTCTCATTTTGCAATATAGAAAAACCACCAGATGGTACAATTCGATCTATATATGAATTATCACTATTATAGTTAAATGAAAGACCTTCAGTAAAAGTACCTTCGATACCATTGATTGTTGAGAGATCTCCTGAACCATCTGCTTCTCCTACTAAACCAAAATAACTATGTAAGTCAGTTTGAGAATCAAAAAACCATGTATCTGCACCTTCCATATAGATATTTCCACCATTATTCAATAAATTTAAAAAAGAATCAGATTGGCTATCTTGAATAACATAATTATTAGGATAGACACCAAGGAGTATAAATGCAGTACTATAGTTTTCAACAGACTGGATTTCTGATGAATTTATATAATCAAAACCTTGAATATTATTTTGATTAAAGAAATCAACTAATTTTTCTCCAGATTGATGTTCATTTGTTGGATCC
Source organism: uncultured bacterium (assembly GCA_965659495.1). Lineage (GTDB taxonomy): Bacteria > Fidelibacterota > Marinisomatia > SCGC-AAA003-L08 > D37C17. The sequence continues at coordinate 41,354 of CBFHVR010000016.1, read as the reverse complement.
CAAATTAAAATTGATGGATGACCTATAGTCGTTGTATAATTTAAATCAGCTTGCTCTACACAAACATCTTGACATGGGTTTGTTAAGCTATACCCCCAACTAATATTAAATGTTACCTCAGTACTTATTGGTGTATCAATACTTGAAATTACAGAAAATGAACCTTGATACGTTGAATTTGGTCCAATTTCTATAAAAGTATTATCATTATCATTTGATAAAATAGTAACATAAGGATTATCTGAGGTTATTGTTGCTCCAGGGTAATAGGGAAAACTAGATGAACCAGAATTAATTAAATCAACCTGGACTGTAGCGCTCTCACCTATATTCCAAACTCCATCTTGATTTTCATCAATAATCACTGGGTTTTCTATTTCAAATTTAGGAGCACTAATATGCGTATTAAAACTAATATTCCATTCTGTTTCACCATCATCAAGATTCGCAGTAAAATTTACACTATGTCCATCAGGAACGTTATTTAGAACAGAAAAAACTAAAGGTTCATCTGTTGATGAAGATTGACCAATGTAAGCATATTCAATTATAGAAGTTGAATTTGCTATAGATATAAATTCATCATCGGTGTTTAAAGTAACAGAAATATTATTAGCATTAATGTTACCTACATTATCTACAAGTAAATTCAAACTTATTTCATCACCATATTCAATGAGATTATTAAAATTTGAATCATTTATAATTTCAAAATTATTATACACTAAAAAAGGCCCATTTGCTGAGATAACTTCTAGTGAAGATTCATAAGGAAAATTATTAAATCCAGATATAATCATATCCAATGAAGCAGGAGAAGTGGTAATATTAGAAACATCTAAAACTGCAACACCACCAATGGAATATGCAGAACTTTGTAAAATTCCATTGCTAGACAATGCGACTAAAGCACCTTCAATACCAACATCAACAACAAATTCAGTTTGACCTAGCAATATATTCTGATCATAGATTGGTTCTAAATAATCAGGTTCATCAGTTCTTATTGATAGAGATGGATCACCAAATAAAGTCCAGTATTTTGTTTCATTAATTCCAGAAGAACCCTGTGCTTCATTCATGTGCATGCATCCATTAACAATAATTCCACCAAAAGAACGAGTTAAATGTTCATCATATGACTCTGTTAATATAGCATTCATTGCCCATTGACCATGCATAGGAGGTTCCCAAGACTGACTTATTGTTGAACCCAAATGACCAACTGCTCCGGTTGGATTACCATTATTATCAGTAGACCACATCCAAGATTCACAAAAACACTCTGTATAGTCATTAAATTGACCTGGATTACATCCAACGGTAAAAATAAAAGGTAACTTATTAGTATTTATTAAGTTATTTACATCGCTTCCATTTAATGGTGCACCATTACCCCATCCTGTTGGTCCTGCGTGTCCAGTATAATTTATTAATCCAACACCTTCGTTGATCGCATCAATACCATCTGAAACATTTGCATTTGAATCATATAAACCTTGATAATTGTCATAAGTATATTCTAATAAAAAATCATTTGCTAATAAATCGTTAAATTCATTATCGGATAACCCCCCATACCCAGGACCTTGAGTTGATGCTATTCCAAGCGCTTTGCTTAGATGGCTTGAATCGAAATTTTCAAATTTTTCATATTCTATAGTTCTTTGAACCTGAGTTTCTATATGAGATAAATTATTTCCTGAGAATCTTCCTACAATAATCTCAGAGTAAGCATCATCTCCTTGAATAAAGCCATAAGTTGGGTCCGAAGCTGAGCCGTTAATAATATGAGTTGGTAATTGTGCTGCATCTCCGACTAACAGCAAATAACTCAATCCATTATTATTGTAATAATTATTAATAAAATCTTGAATTACATCAACAGTATTTCCTATTGAGCTTAATGCTACAATTTCTGTAGGTATTCCTTTTTTATTTTTCCATTCTACAAATGGATTCATTGGTTCAAGAAAATCATCATAACAAATTATTAACATATTACCTTGATCAGATATATATTCAAATCTTAGATCTTGAGGAAAGTTTATAAATAAATTATTATAAATATTATTAAACTCTTTTGAAGATTTAACTTCACTATTATATCTTCGAATTGAATTCTTCGCTTCTTTATTAAAAATATTTTTATTTTCATAAACATCAACTACAATCCTATTATAAATTCTTAAAACCTTAGTAATTGGATTATATTGAATAGGATTAATAATTACTGATTGACCTCTAATATCTCTAATAATATAAGGATTTCCAAGAGAAGCTAAATTATTAGGATAAAATGTATCTTTTTGATAATGCTTACTATATGTATAAGGCACTGAACTAGGATTTATATCTCGGGTTAAATTTCCTTTTGAAGGAATTATATTTATATCTTCCAATTCAATATAATCACTATCTATAACTTTAATGCTCATATTTTCTTGATCAGGTATAATTATAGATGTATTCAACCTAGGTAAATCAGGCGCACCTTCCAATAGGATTGGTGAACCTTTATCAATTTTAATATTATACTGATCTTCTAAAACTTCATTAATAGTATAGCCATCAACTGTTATTTCTAAGATTGTCTTACTTATATTAGAACTGATTAAATTAATTTTAGAACTACCATCTTTATTGTAAAAACTAGAATTTTGTTTTTTTTCTGTAGCATCAGAAGTAAAAACAAATGAGTAGATAATCAGTGTTATATATATATATTTATAATTCATATTAATTTAAAGTTCACATCTAACTTACTAATAAACAAACATAATTCAATGAGATATAAGTCACACTTACATCGTGTTACATCGATTATGTGTCCAATATCAAGTTTATTAAAATAATGGCATCTGATATGTCTATTACACAATCAGAGTTAAGGTCAATTAGTCCACTGTAGCTATTTTTTAATATTGACTCGATAAAAATGATAATATCAAAAATATTCAGAATATCATCATTATTTATATCTCCAAATAAATTATTTTTTATTGGTATAAAATACATTCCACCAGTTGATATACCACTAACAATTCCACTATAAGAACAAGAATTGTAATAGTCAAGAGATACATTTCTTCCAGTATAAGGTAAAATAAAATCATTATTTAATTCAAATTGGGGATTAAATTCATTTCCTGAATTTTCATAATAAAATATATTTGAATTACCAGAACCTATTAATAAATCATAATCATTATCTAAGTCGAAATCAATAGATAGAATAGTAGATCTAGAATCAACATTTATATTATTAAAAATATTATCTCTTAAATAAAAATCAAAATTATATTTATCACCAATATTTTCATAAAAGTATATACTTCCATCAATGCAACCAATTAGTAAATCATAATCTTCATCACTGTCAATATCAATAAATTCTGGACTTGAATATCCTTGTAAATCAATATCATTTACAATTCCAATGTATTGAAAGTTGTAGTTATACTCTGTCCCAATATTTTCAAAATAGTGGATAACACCATTATAATTACCTACGAATAAATCAAAGTCACTATCATTATCTATATCAACAAATTCAGGAAATAAATTATTTCCTAAATCTACATTTAAAAAATTATTATTATCATTATTATTCCAAATCGGATGATTTTCTGAATCAAGACCCATATTTTCATAAAAAATAATTTTACCTATCCATGGAAATGATGTTGGGTCATAATTTGTTCCTATAAACAAATCTAAATCTCCATCATTATCAATATCTATTATTTTTGGATTTATATCTGATAGTAAATCAATAGTCTCAATAAAGTTATTAGTTTGAAGAGAATACTGATTATCTGTATTTTCATAATACATAAAATTATTTGTCAATTGATATCCAAACGCTCCAGATAAAGTTGTAACAAATAAATCATTATCATTATCATTATCTATATCAACAAAAGATGGTAAATTTAATCCAGCAGTATTTACAGGGCTACTAAAAGGGAATTGTGTTATAATGCTACCATTATCCATAATAGGATTAAATATATCACCTATATTCCAAATGATATATAGACTCTGTTGGAAATAATCGCCCCAAGATAAATCAAGATCAGAATCATTATCTAAGTCTATGAAACTAATTGCACTAGCTCCATGCCTTGATTGTCCAACTATATAAATTTCCTGCCAATAATTAGATTCAAGATTAAAAACTGGAATATTATTAATTAGTCCCTTATTTTCAAAAAAATTTAGTGTTCCAATAATATTACCTGAAAACAAATCTAGATCTTCATCACCATCAATATCAGAAAAAGTCGGTATCATTGATTGATCAATATCTAGATAATTGTTATTTTCGTTGACTATCTCAGATATATACACCAACTCTTGATCTATATAATCAAAATAAGATACTCCCCCTGGAAATAGATAACTCGAAGTGATTATTTCATATTCAAAATCATAATCAAAATCATATATGTAAAACCAATTTATGTTTGAAAGATTTAAAAAGTTAGTGGTTTGCAATTTAAAATTTTGATTTTCGTTTATATAATATCTTATATGCCCATCTTCGTCTAGGAGAAATAAGTCAACAAAACCATCTTTATTCCAGTCTGCCCATTGTATTTTAGGTTTATTAAATCCACCTAAAAAAGGGCTTTCATATTCGATATCATTATAAATAATTTTTGCAAAATCCTGTTCAATTATCAATTCATATGAAAATATTAAATTAGTAGCTAAAATTAATTTTATGAAGATATTTTTCAATGATTACAAATATTATTATTATGTTAGTAAGCTTTTAATGATAGAGTTAAAATGAACTTTGCTACTGGCGTATCTTTTAATTTACTTGGAACATATGCCGTAATATCAATGGGTTTATTTACCCTCTTCTTAGATAGCTCAGTTTCTTTAATCATTTCAGATATTAGCTTACCATCATTACAAATAAAATGTACATCACCTTCAGCTCTTTTTAAAAAATCTGCTTTAAAATCTTTAAATAATAAATTAATCTTAAATTTAGATTTTTTAATTAAATCTAGGGCTATAACAGCACCAGTTACATCAGCACCTACTGATAATGAACCAAAATACATACTTCCCACATGGTTTTTAGTTCTTCTTTTTAATGAAATTTTAATTTCAACACTTTCTTTTGATATATTAATTACTTTTGGATTGCAATAATAAATCATAGGTACTTTTAAAAAACCAAAAAATTTTAAAAAAAGTGTCGTTTTAAATTCTTGTGATATAAAATTCATTTTTGTATCTTTTGTTTGTTATAATTAGTTACAAAATTTATTATATATTATAAACAATTATTAGATAAATTTTATAAACGTAAAAACAAAGGTAATTATGAAAATATCAATATTAATATTAAATGTATTAATTTTAATGAATTTCTCTTTCTCTGAATCTGTATCACAATCTGAAGCAATAGATATTGCTGAAAACTTTTTCTTTTCTAAAAATCAAAGAGATTTAGTTGATTTTAACTTCAGTGAGATTAGCCTTATTAATCATGGTGATGAAGATATATTTTATGTTTTTAAACTAAACCCTAGAGGTTTTGTACTTGTCTCAGCTAATAATTTGATTATGCCAATTCTTGGTTATAGTTTTGATAATGAATTTGAGGTATCTTCTTCATATCCATCAAATATTAATTATTTATTTAACCTTTATTCAAGAGAATTAACAATTGAAAAAAGTAATAATACTCAAAGGGATTATATCCAAAACGAATGGATAAAATATAGTAATCCAGTAGAATATGAAGTTCAAAATAGAAGTGTATCTCCTTTACTTCAGTCTCGTTGGAATCAAGATTCATCCTGGAATGATATGTGTCCTGAAGATCAAGATGGTCCTGGAGGCAATGTATATGTAGGCTGTGTTGCGGTTGCAATGGCTCAAGTAATGCATTATTGGTCATACCCTGATGTCGGATATGGTTCTCATGGATATACTCATAATCAATATGGATATCAGTATGCTAACTTTGGAGCATCAGTATATGATTACAGTCAAATGGCTAATACTTACCCTACGTCGGAAAGTCAAGAGTTACTCTATCATTGTGCTGTATCAGTAAATATGAACTTTGGTATTGATGGTTCTGGTTCTCAGACATCTAGAGCACGTAATGCATTAAGAAATTATTTTATATTTAAAAATGATGTTAGTGAAATATCATCTAGCAGCTATAGTTCTTCCCAATTTAGAAATATATTACAAAATGAATTAGATTCTAATAGGCCAATGTATTATGATGGTTGTGATACTGATGGCTGCCATGCTTGGAATATTGATGGTTATGATGGAGATTACTTTCATAATAATTTTGGATGGGGTGGCTCACAAAATGGAAATTATTTATTAAGTTCATTAAATGGTTTTGATTATGATCAAGGAGCATTGATTGGTATAGAGCCTCAAAGTCTAGATAATCCAAATGTTGTAATGCAAGATTATTCATATAACGAATTTCAAGGAGATGGTGATAACGTTGCAAATCCAGGTGAAGTAATTGAATTGTTTGTAACACTAGAAAATTTGGTTCCATGGAATGATGCAGAAAATGCTGATGTTATTTTATCTACAAGTGACGAATCTATATCTATTATTAATGAATATCTGTCATTTAATAATTTAAATGTTGGCCAATCATTTATAAATAATAATAGTCCTTTCTTAGTTTCACTATCAGAAGATATCAGTCTATCAAATCATATTTTAAACCTAACTGTTATATCTACTTCAAGTAATGGCGAATCTAGTGAGAATCAGTACGATATAACAATAAATGCAACTTTAGATCAAACGGGGTTTCCTTACACAACAACACTTATTGATGATCAAGGTAATCCATATAATACAGTAACAACAATTAAATCTTCTCCTACAATAATTGATATTAATGACGATTTAGTCTCTGAAATATTTTTTGGTGATGATAATGGTTTATTTCATGGGGTCGACAATAATGGAAATGTACTAAATGGTTTTCCTGTAGAGATTGAGGGTACTAGTAAAGAAATTTGGGGTTCTCCTGCTGCAGCAGATATTGATAATGACGGTGAAATTGAATTTATAATAACTTCCAAAAATAAACATTGTTATATAATAGATGAAAATGGAAATATTGAACTTGACTACGAAACTGATCAATATTTAATGGGTACACCTTCATTGGCTAATCTTGATAATGATGATGATCTTGAAATAGTATTTACTGGTTATTCAAATTCAGGAGATGTCTTTGCTATTAACCACAACGGTACCAATGTTAATAATTTTCCAGTTGAAATAAACTCTAAAATCCTTAATGGAGTTTCTATATATGATTTAAATAGTAATGGAAAAGATGATATAGTAGTTGCTACTGAGAATGATAAAGAAGTTCATATTATTTTTGATAATGGTACTTATGAAACTATTTTCAATTCACAAGATAAGTTTAAAGCAGCTCCTTCAATACTTAATACTGGTGATGATATTACAATATTAATTGGTGATACAGAAGGAATGTTTTACGGACTAAATATTGATGGTTCAGTTAAATTTATCGTTCCTACAAATAATGATATAAAATCAGAGCCTGGCTTTATAACACATAATAATCAAGTTATGATATTTTTTGGTTCAGAAGATGGTTATCTTTATGGGATAGATAGGAATGGAGAAAATTTAAATAACTGGCCTCAGTATATTGGAAATGAGAAAATAAACTCTTCGCCTATTTTTGCAGACTTAGATAACAATAATATACCTGAGGTTATATCAGCAACTAATGAAGGTAAATTAATTGTATATAACATTGATGGTACACAATTTGAAAATTTCCCTATACAATTTAGTACAGGATTTGAAAGTTCACCAACAATAACAAACTTAGATAATGATAATGATTTAGAAGTTATTATTGGTACCAGTCAAAATTTATCAGTTATTGATATTAAAAGTGAAACATCTACTGAAGCTTTTTATTGGAATACATATAGAGGTGATAATCACAAAACAGGTTATTACTATTCAGATTCAATTTTAATTGGAGATTTAAATACTGATACATACTTAAATGTACTAGATTTGGTTGTCGCAATAAATATCATTATTGGTAACTCAGAACCTAATTCAAGCCAAATCCTGGCTGGAGATCTTAATGGTGATACTAATTTTGATGTTTTAGATATTGTAATATTAGTTAATCTAATATTATCAGATGACTAAATAGACATCTCAAACTTTATTCTTTTACGAGTTGATGCCCAAGAACAAATTGGACACTCAAGCATATTATGATTTCTAGCTGGACAATATTCTCTTCCAAAAAATATAATTTGTAGATGTAACTTATTCCATAAGATTTTAGGCCATATTTTTTTTAAATCATTTTCCGTCATAATAACATTTTTGGCTTTTGATAAACCCCATCTTGAAGCTAAACGATGGATATGAGTATCAACCGGAAATGCTGGTATACCATACCATTGAGACATAACAACACTAGCGGTCTTATGACCAACACCAGGTAATTGTTCAAGAAAATTCCAATCTGGACGCATACCTCCTTTAGCAATTATTTTTTTAGATAAATTATGAAGATTTCTAGCTTTAGTAGGAGCTAAACCAATTTGTTTGATTAAAAATTCAATTTTTTTAATACTTAGCTTTGACATGGAATGAGGATTATCTGCTAGTTTAAATAAATTCGGAGTTACTTCATTAACTTTTTTATCAGTTGTCTGAGCAGATAGCATAACGGCAACTAAAAGAGTATAAGAATCTTTGTGGGTTAAAGGAATAGGAGTATTAGGATATAAATCTTCTAAAATTTTAGCAATTTTAATTCCCTTTTCGATACGCTTCATAAAAAAGGACTACTTATTGTTTAAGTCCTTAATTTCATTTTTAGGCAAAATATTATTTTTATTTTTAATACCATATTTCTTTTTTATTTCTCTTCTCTTTTTGGAATATAAGGATTTAATATCTTTTAAATTTTGATTTTTAATATCTTTATAAGGTTTAACATTTCTTTTAAACTCTTCAACGATTAAAGCTCTATCTTTTTTAAAGTTCTCAATTAAATAATTAATTTCATCGTGATAATCAGAATTATTAATATTGATATCTTCTTTTGACCACTTGATTAAATCCTTATCGACAATAGATTTATTAGAATTTGATCTTAATTTAATATCATTATTAGATATAAGTATATTGATTGAAAAAATAAAAAAAACAATATTGTTGACCATAATTATTCCTTAATTCAATTAATTTTACAAATGTAATATAAACATATATTAAAATAAAAGAAACTCCTGTTAAGGAGTTTCTTTTATATCAATATTTCAAGGTTAATGAGGAGTAAGAAGAAGATTATATGATATATTTATTTCTTACAAGAACAAGTTAATTATATTATATATAATAAAATTTGATATAAATCACTTATTTACTATATACCTAAATATTTTTTTACTTTAGTTTCAATAGATTTTCGAAGAGTAAGATTTTCTTTAAGTAATAATCTTAGATTTTCTCTTCCTTGAGCAACTTTTTCATTTTCATATGAAAACCACGAACCTGATTGAATTAATATATCACCAGATAGAGCATTTTCAATTAAATCGCCTTCATAAGAAATTCCAAATCCATATATAATATCAAATTCAACTTTAGTAAATGGAGGTGCTAGTTTATTTTTGGCTACTTTTACCATAGTTCTATTACCAATTACTCTTTCGCCATCTTTTAATTGAGCTTTTCTTCTAATTTCTAATCTTAAAGAAGCATAAAACTTCAAAGCATTACCACCAGTTGTAGTTTCAGGACTACCAAACATAATACCTATTTTATGACGAATTTGATTTATAAATACAACACATGTTTTTGATTTACTAACTACACCCGTAAGTTTTCTCATTGCTTGTGACATTAGTCTTGCATGTAAGCCCATATGAGAGTCACCCATTTCACCATCTAATTCTGCTTTGGGGACTAATGCAGCAACAGAGTCAATAACTAAAATATCTAATTCTCCACTTCTTATTAATGCTTCTGCTATTTCTAATGCTTGTTCACCGTCATCTGGTTGTGATATTAATAAATTATTTGTATCTACACCTAAATTTTTTGCATATTTTGGATCAAGAGCATGTTCAACATCAATAAATGCTGCTGTTCCTTTATTTTTTTGAGCTTCTGCAATACAATGTAATGTCAATGTCGTTTTTCCTGATGATTCTGGTCCATATATCTCAACAATTCTTCCTTTCGGTAATCCTCCAATCCCAAGTGCAGTATTTAATGAAATCGACCCAGTTGATATAACATCAATTTTTTTGATATTTTTTTTATTATCTCCTAATCTCATTATTGCATTAGGATCTTTAGTTTGCTTCTTAATTTGTTCAATTACCAGATTTAAGTTATCAATTTTTTTCTTTTCTGCCATTATTTCTCCGATTTAATTATATTCTCTAAATACACCTAAAACTTGTCCTTGTATATACAATTGATCATCTGTGGATACAAATATTGTATTATACTTCCTATTCCTTGGGTGTAATTCTACTCCATTTTTCCCAAGATAATATTTTTTTAAAGTTGCTTCACCGTTTAAAATAGCAACTACTGTATCACCAGCTCTTGCTATTTGAGATTTTTTTACCACTATATAATCACCATCCAAGATTCCATCATCAATCATTGAGTTACCATCAACTTTTAACACATAGTTCTCATCATTTATGTATTTACTTGGCACATCAACATATTCAACATTATCAAAAACTTCTATTGGCATTCCGGCAGCGACTAATCCTAGCATTGGTAATTTATTACCAATATTTTTTTCTAATACAGAAAGTGCTCTTTTTCCATTAGAACCTTTAACTCTCTTAATAAGACCTTCAGATTCTAGCTGAACTATATACCAATTAATTGTTCCAAGAGAATTAAATTTCAGTCCTTTCATTATCTCTACAAACGTTGGTGGTCTATCATTTCTGCTAATAAATGATTTAATAAAATCTAAAAACTTTTGTTTTTTTGGTGACAACATATTATTACCTCGTAAGTTACTCGTAAGTAATATTAATACTTTTAAATACTTATATGCAAATATTTTTTATTTTTTTATTTCTATATTTTTTTTCAGAAGGAAAAGACTAATGTAAATAGTTATATTTCTATTAATTTTTCTCTGATTTGAAAATGTAAATTCTTTACATATTGTATTTTTTTTTGTTGAAATTGATATATAAACGCGACCAACTGGTTTATCACTACTCCCCCCACTTGGTCCAGCTATCCCAGTTGTTGATATCCCGTAATCACTATTACATTTTTTTCTTATATTTTCAGACATCAATACAGCAACTTCCTTACTAACAGCTCCATATTCCTTTATTACATCACTATTAATGCCTAATATTTTAACTTTCATATCATTGCTATATGATACAATGCCACCTTTAAAGTAAGATGAACTTCCTGGAACATCTGTTATAATTTTTGATAAATATCCGCCAGTACAAGACTCAGCTACAGCTAGTGTTTTTCTTTCTTTTGATAAGATTTCACCTATAATATGATTGAGCTTATCTTCGTCATAACCATAAATATATTTTTTAATTTTATACTCAAATAAATTCTTAAACTGCCTAAAATCATCTTTTGATATACTACTGTCCAATGAAGTTAACCTAATTTTTACACCAGAATATCCAGGTAAAAAAGCAACTTTTATTTTATCTCGCCATTCCTCTATAATATCTTTTAATTTATTATATAAAGAACTTTCATAAATACCTGATGTTAATATTGTTAAAACGTTATTATTCACTTTATAAAATGGCTCTATGTAATCAGGCAATATATAATTCATCATTGCTTTATTTACTTCTAAAGGAACACCTGGAAGTATAAAAAAATTAATACCTTTAAACATAAAATGCATCGATAAAGCTGTTCCAATATCATTTGGTATAGGCTGGCTTATTTCTAAAATTTCAGACTGTGATTTTATATGTTTCTTTTTTTTAGATGGATACTTATCACATAATTTTTGGTAGTGCTTTTCACATGTTTTTAATTCACAATTAAAATATTCACATAAAACTTTCTTTGTTAAATCATCGTGTGTAGGACCCAAACCACCGGTTACAAAAATATAATTTATATTTTTACCTATTAAATAATCAAGATTATCAGAAATTGATACCAAATTATCACCAACTACCAAAATATTTGATATATCTAAGTTATCAAATTTTCTGATTTTAGAAGCAATAAAATTAGAATTAGTATCAATGGTGTAGCCATTAATCAATTCATCTCCTATACAAATGATACCAACTTTTTTACTCATATTAAACCGTATAAAATTATAAATGTAAATAATCCTGCCACCATATCATCTGCTATAATTCCAATACCATTATCTAAATCTTGAATATTATAAATTATTGATGGTTTTAATATATCAAACACTCTAAATATAATAAATGCTAATAGATATAGAGTAATTTGCTTTGGTAAAAGAAACAATGAAATTGACATTCCAAGTACTTCATCTATTACAATATATGGGGGATCTTTAATGTCAGATGTAGCTGAATGCTTATAACAAGAAAAAATAGATAGAAGTAAAATTAAAAAGAGCACTAATAACTGTATAATTAAATGATTTGGTATGAAATACCATATTATCATAGATAAAAGACTCGCAATACTTCCTGGAGCATATTTTATATAACCAGTACCAAAAAAAGTGAGAGTGAATTTATATATTAAATTCATTTTTTAAAAAATATAATATAAGGTAAAGCAGATACCCATGATAAAGCGACAGATACCCACATCATAAAGTATAAATATTGATTATTAATTATATAATTTGAATCTAATGCATTAAGAATTAAAATTAGGTGAATCAGAATAATTTGAATTAATGTCTTTCTTTTTGCAATAAAACTTGTGTTCAGAGGATCTGAAGTGTTCAATCTATAATATCTTAAAAAAGTCACAAGCACATCTCTTAATACAATAAAAAAAACCATCCAAAAAGTTATAGTGCTAGGATATAATATAGATAAAACTATAAAAGATGTTACAATTAGTATTTTATCTGATAATGGATCTATGTTCTTTCCAAAATTTGTAATAAAGTTATATTTTCTTGCTATATAACCATCTAAAAAATCGCTTAATGCAGCAATAAAAAAAATATTCAATGAAATCAATTTATATAAAAATGTATTTTGAAACATTGCAATAGTAAATATTGGTGTTAGAACTATTCTAAATAGAGATAAATAATTAGGAATATATCTGTATTTAAAAAACATTATATTTCTACTCTATCATTAATGGAATGTGATAAAGTTATTTCATCAATAAATTCTAAACTTGTACCAACAGGGACTCCTCTTGCAAGCCTAGAAACTTTAATTCCCTTTTCTTTTATAATATCTGATAGATATATTGTAGTTATATCACCATCATGTGAGGGTTCAATAGCAATTATCACTTCATCTATAGTATCTAAACGCTTAGAAAATAAATCAATATTCAACTTTTCAGGTGTAATTCCATCAAAGGGAGCTATTAGACCACCTAAAACATGATATACTCCCTTAAAACCTGATTTTTCAATTAAAAAAACATCTGTTGGATCTTTTACAATACATAATAAATTTTTCAATCTACTTTCACTGCCACATATATGACATTGATCTTCAGTAAAACAATGACAAACATTACATGTTGAAATTGAATCTTTTAAATTAACAAGAGCATTTGAAAACTCAACTGTTTCTTCTTTATTAGAATTTAAAATATAAATTGAAAGTCTTTCAGCAGTCTTTTTACCTATTCCTGGAAGCTTAGAAAACTTTAAGATTAATTCTTTTAAAGTATTGGGATAAATATTCATTAAAAACCAGGGATATTAGGCATACCACCTGTTACAGACTTCATTTTTTCAGAAGATTCTTTTTCAGCATTATCAAATGCATTCTTCATTGCAGCCAAAATTAAATCTTCAACCATATCTTTATCTTCTTTTAAAATACTATCATCAATAATAACGGTTTTAGGCTCTTTTTTACCATTTACAACGACTTTTACAATTCCACCGCCAGATTGACCTTCTATCTGCAAATTCTCTAATTCGTCTTGGACCTTCTTCATATCCTTCTGCATTTTTTGTGCTTGTTTATATATATTTGACATTCCTTTAAACATAATTTCTCCCTTACTTTATTATTTCACCCTCAAGCTCATTTAAAACATCCATAAATAAGGGGTGATCTTTATCAATTGTATCTTTTTGTTTGGTTTTTTTATCTTCTTGTTTATTTTTATTTTTTTCAAGCAATAATTCTAAAGATAAATTAATATTAAAATATTTATTAATACTATCTTCTATTAAACTTGCATCATTTAATAAATTTTTAAACATAAATTCATTTAAATCACAAACTAATATAATTATTTTTTTTTCGGTTATTTCTTTTACTTTAATATTTTCTAAAGAATGAATAATATTACTCTTTGAAATAGATGAAAGAATATTTTTCCAATCTTTCGATAATCTCTCAATACTTATTTTATTTTCTTTGTTAGAAATATTTGTAGAAGAACTTCCACTTTCAGTTAAGTCACTATTTAAATTAACTGATTCTGTTTTATCAGGTAAAATTTCTTTTAATTTTTCATTACTACTTAAATCTTTTGTCTCTTTTTTATATAAATTAGTTTCACCTGATTTTTTAATATCATAAGATTTATTTTTATCTTCATCAATGGTTGCTTCTTCTAACTCTTTTTTTTTAATAGGATGATTAGGTTGTTCAGGAGTTACCTTATTATAACTATTTTTTTTTACTTTAGAAAAAAAAGTATTGATATCAATTGAACTATCCAAATAAGACAACTTAAGCAGCAAACTTTCCATCGCAATTCTTGGTTGAGATATTTGACGCATAGAAGACTGGAATTTCAAACAAATTTCCATGACTCTGAGTAAATCAATTTCTTCGAGTTTAATATCAAAAGAGCAATATTGTTTGTAAAAATTACTATATTTAGAGCTTTTTCTCAATGAATTAGCTAAAATACATTTATTCAAAAATTTGTTTAGGCCATCTATAAAATCGTGCAACGAAATACCAGAAGAAATTACTTCATCAAATAATTCAAATAATTGAGAACTATTTCTAGATGATACAAAAGATAAAATTTTAAAGTAATTTTGATCGGGAACTAAGCCCAAAGACGATGAAATTTTATCAATAGTAATATTATTATCACATATACATATCATTTGGTCTAGAATACTTAGAGCATCACGCATACTTCCATCAGATTTTTCTGAAATTTTATTTAAACTTTCATCATCGTATTTAATATTTTCAGATTTTAATACAAACTCAAGATGTTTTTTAATTGAATCTAGTGATAATCTATTAAAGTCATAACGCTGAGTTCTTGATAAAATTGTTTCAGGCATTTTATAAAGTTCTGTGGTCGCAAAAATAAAAACAACATGGCTTGGTGGTTCTTCCAATGTTTTCAACAACGCATTAAATGCTTCTTTTGTAAGCATATGGGCCTCATCAATTATATAAATTTTATATTTCCCATTTGATGGAGCATAATTTACACTTTCTCTTAAATTTCTTATTTCATCAATTCCTCTATTAGAAGCTGCATCCATTTCTATAATATCAATTGATTCATTAATATTTTCTACCTGATTAAGATTTTTTGCTAAGATTCTTGCTGTTGAAGTTTTTCCTACTCCCCTAGGTCCAGAAAAGGTAAATGCATGTGCAATTCTATCTAGCTTAATTGCATTAGATAAAGCTTTTGATATATGATCTTGGCCTACAACTTCTGAAAAACTTGAAGGCCTCCATTTTAGAGATAGTATTTTATATGCCATAGTTATTAAATAATCTGTGCACCAAAAATTGAAGTTTATGTTAAAATAATTATTTATATAGCCAGCTCAACTTCAGGATTTCACGGCACATGAATACTTCTCTACCGTTGCTTCCTTCCAGACCTGGCGGAATTCAAGAAATACTAATTGCGTAAAGCTGAAGACATCAACACCGCTTGTATAAAAAAACTAAGTTCATCAAACCCCTTCTACTTGGAATTCAATCCTGCATATAGCGGATTTCAGGTTACAAGGAACCGCTAGCTCCCCATCTAGCACAGAATGGTTTTTATTTTTTAGTTCTTTTTTTATTATGCTCAGCAATAAATACTGGCGTTTCCATCTGATTGTTATCGTGATTTATACTAACTTTATTTGAATTATTTTTAGATTTATCAAAAACGTTATTTAGAACAAGTTTTAAATCATTAAAAAATTCCTCAATAGTAAACTCTATTCTTTTTTGTAGTTCTTCTAAAATATATGGGCCGTATTTTGTATCAATTTGTTCAAGCATTGAATCAATTTTTACCAACATTTCAGCTCTTTTATTATTAGAATCATTCAAATTTATATTTTTTGAAGAACCAATTTTTTTATTTCTTTTTAATGCCATATAAACTATTTCTCACTTTTTATATATAATGAACCATAAATAATAAATGCACAACCTATCCCCATTGGAATAACACTCAAGTATGCAAAATCATTGTTTAAATAATAATTTTTAAAGAAAAAACCAACTACAAAACCAATCGATATACCAACAAGACTTATACCTATGAATGAAAAATAATATGATTTAAGCTTGTTCATCTATGTTAAAAACTGTATTTAATACTAAAATCTAAATTTGTCATTTTATCAATATCATTAGTCAGCAGATTCTTGTCGTAATATACTTGGCCTAAGTTAATTATCAAAGATAAACTCAATGGCAACTCAGCACCTGCTTCTATACCATATGCCGACCTATATTTGTCAGATAATTTAGAGAAAAATATATTTGAAAAATAGAATTTAAGGAAATCGAGGTTTCTTATATAACCCTTATCAATATTAACTGATGACTGGAATGAATAGTAAGAATTAGAGTTATCTGACTCTTCAATAAAAACTGATGACATTAATGATGCACTAATAAAAGATTGAAATTTATACCTAATTTCTGATGTAAAACCAAATGTATTAAAACCACTAAAACCATCATTTTGTACTAATATAGGGTAAACATCTTTTGGAATCAAATATTCACACTCTTCTCCTGCTGCGCAAGATTCTCCAACTAAAAAATTATCATTTAAATAATCTATTTGCTTTTGTATCATTGGATAATCTAAGATTCCTTTATAATACCTAGCCCTATTGTATAAATATGTTGAATTAAAATAATTTGGTATAAATGTTGCAGAGTTATAATTAAATGAAAACTTAAATAAATAACGATTATCAACCTCAATTGAAAAACCTGGTGCATTGATACCCCAAGACCCTTTTCTCCATCTTAAATCATTAGAAACATTTTGGCCATCATATAAAATATAGTAGTTGTATTCTGGATACCAAAGACCAGCAAATTCACCAAAAATGTTTATATCTAAATCAATACTAGACACTAAATTATAATTAAAATCTAATTCTAAACCATGAGCTGCTCTTTTTTTAGCATTTTTATTTAATGATTGAGATATATCTGAGAACTGATTAAAATCTACTATAAATCCTAACCCTATAGTCAAGGGAAAATTATGTGATATATAAATAGAAGTTCTTGCAGCTACCATACCACCATTATTACCAAAATCTCTAATACTTGGTATTAATAAATCTAAATCCATAAAATTAGTATCAAAGATATACTTCAAATGCAAACCAGAATTAATTTTTCTAGGATAATCTATTGAATTACTGATTGAATTTAGAATATACCCACTTGCAAAAGAGACATTTTCAATTTCACCAAATACTAAATACATTTGATTTTTATTTCTATAATATGAATAGTTTATTGATAACTTATCTAAATAATCAAAACCATCATTCCAATAATTATCCAAATCATTTCCAGAAGGACTAACATATGATTCGATATTAGCTTGAATCGATAAGTTTTTATTTTGATAATTAGGATATATTCCAACTTTAACATGAGAATCATTATTTAATATTTTAGTCCCTAAATCAAAAGAAACTTTATAAGGATCAACAAATCTATTGTTTATAATTCTATCTCCATATATAGGAATCATATCATATTTTTTTATTTCTATTTTTTTATTATTAAAATTAAAATCATAACCATCATTTAAAATATACTTTGGGATAAAGTCAACATAATTAGATACGTAGCTATATTTTTGATTCTCAAAATACATTAAAGACAGTCTATCTATATTTATATTTTTTTTATGGTATTCATTATAAATATCAAGATTACTATCTAAGGAGTAAATATAATCATATAATAGTTTAGTTGATTTAATCCATAATCTATTATTAGTTAATGAGATTTGATTATTAGAGGTAAAAACATAAACATTTTTTTTGTCATTAAACAAATTTTTAATATAGATACTACCATTAATTAAATCAATTGATCTTGAAAAATTATCGTCATCCAAGCTAACAATAGTTTTAGGCTCAATAAACAAATGAGTTTTATCATCATTAAATCGTATTATACAGTTAGAGTCATCATTTGATTTAATGAAATCGTTTTCATAAATATCTGTTCCAATATAAACTTTAAAATACTTATTACTTGTCTGATTATTTTTCACATAACATTCACCTTCGATAAAATGAACATATCCAATTTTATTATTTGAAAATGAAAATATTAATGAAAAGAATAATATGTATATTTTTTTTCTATAGCCCATAATCTATAAATGCGGAGAGAGGGAGATTCGAACTCCCGATGGACTTTCATCCATACACGCGTTCCAGGCGTGCACCTTAAACCACTCGGACACCTCTCCATAATGATATAAAATTTAATGAATTATTACTATTTTATTTTATTATTTTTTCTCTTATTTTGAAAAAATTCTTTTAAAATAACTCTACATTTTTCGTGTAATATTCCAGATTGAATGTTATTGAGATGAATATTTAAATAATTTAGATCTACTAGGTTTACTTTAAATCCTAACTTTGGATCTTCTACGCCATAATATAAGTTTTTTATCCTCGAATTTAAAATAGCACCATAACACATGATACAAGGCTCTTTAGTTATATAAATACTCGTATCTATTAATCTCCAATCATTTTTATAATTTGCAGCAGAAGTAATAGCAATCATCTCTGCATGGGCAGTTGAATCATTTAACTTCTCAACTTCATTATGTCCTCTACCAATAATCTTATTATTCTCAACAATAATGGCACCTACAGGAACTTCATCACAATTATAAGACTTAATTGCCAAATTGTACGCCTCTTCCATCCACTTAGTATGAATATCAAAATTCATTTATCATATTAATCATGCTACAAGAAACAAAACCAGCCGTTTCAGTTCTTAAGCGACTCTGACCTAAACTTATAGGATTAAAACTGAAATTTTTCGATAATAAAATTTCTTTCTCAGTAAAATCTCCTTCTGGACCAATTAAAATACAATTATTTTTCGCTTTAATAATAGTTTCTTTGTAAGAAAATAAATTTTTTCTTTTTTCATTTTCAAGATGACATATAAACTTAGATTTATTAGAACATTTATCAATAAAAGAGCCGAAAAGTTGGACATCATTTATTTTAGGTAATTTTGCTTTCAATGTTTGTTTCATAGCAGTTACAGCAATTTTTCTAATTCTTTCTAATTTAATTTTTTTTCTTAATGTTCTTTCGCATTGAATAAATGATATCTCATCTACTCCTATTTCAATAGACTTTTCAACAAAGAACTCCAACCTATCATGATTTTTAATAGGAGAAATTGCAATGTGTGTATAGTATTTTTTATTATTATAATTTTTTTGAGTTGTTATAATACTTATATCACATTTTTTCTTGGTGATTAGAACTATTTTTCCACTATATAGAGTTCCTTTTCCATCAACAACGTGAATATTATCTCCAATATTTTTTCTTAGTACTTTAGAACAATGCTTTGATTCTTGTGAATCTAAAGTAATTATATTATCAATAATATTATCTGAAAAAAAAAATTCCACTTATTTTAATATTGTTTTAAATACATCGAGACTTCCATCGATATCATTATATGGTTTAATTTGTAGAATACTGCATATAAGCGGATAAATATCAATTAGTTCGAATGTATCAATTTTATAACCTGATTTAAAGCTTGGTCCACATGCATAGAAGATAGCATGCATATTCATATAATCCGAGCTATATCCATGCATCCCCTTAACTGGAAGATTATTATTATACGCTTTTAAATGATTATTTCTATACATCATCCATCCCTCATCAGCAATCAATAAAAAATCGTATATAGGATTATGATAGTTTAATATATCATTATTAGCTGATGATGCAATTGAAACATTCGGTATAGCTAAATCATCTATATTGAAATTTATATTTGAATCTAACTTTACACTCATTAAAGGACCTTCACCATCAACTATACCTGGAATATTAAAATCATCAATATTAATTATTCTTTCTTTTCCCACATCAACCATTCCATGATCACTAACAATAACAATATTAATCTTATCAAAAATATCTAATTTTGAAATAGATTTTAGAAGATATCCTAGGATATCATTTGAAGCTTTAATCTCCTCATTTACTTGCAATGAATTTGCTCCATATACATGACCTGCATGATCAGGCTCGTTAAAATATAAGCATACTAATTTAGGTCTAGAAGATATCGGATATTCTAACCAATCTATTGCTTGATCTACTTTATCGTATGGATTGATTCCAGATTCATAGTTTTTATAATAGGTAGGATACAATCCACCAATAGGAGCTTCAGAACCAACCCAAAAATAAGTTGCTGTAATCATATTATTTTTTTCAGCAGTAACCCAAATAGGCTCAGCACCATACCACTTAGCATCTTGGACTGAATTTTTATCTTTGTAAGAATACTCACCTAATTCATTCTTGAATTCATTACCTAATATTTTATGTTTATTAGCATAACACCCTGTAGCAATTGCATAATGGTTTGGGAAAGTAAAGGAAGGAAAAATAGGCTTTAATGATTTAGCTTTAACACCCCATTCTTCTATATAATCAAAATAAGGCAATTCAAACCTATCAGTATAGTCATATCTAAAACCATCAAAGGATACAAGAATTACGTATTCATCTTTTTCATTTGAACAAAATATTAGTGATAAAAAGAAGATTATAAACATTAAGTACTTATTATTTTTTTTCATCAGCTAACGCCTTTTCATATAATAATTGACATTTTTCTTGACCCCAATTTGGCCAATATTTTTTTTCTTTAAAAATTTCATAATTATTCAAAGATTTTTTAAGAAGTGGCAATGCTTTATCTATTCCACCGCCAAATGCAGAAGGAGTATAAAATTTTGATTGACCACTAAGATAGTAGGGGCGAGGATTTGATGGACAATATGAAATAGCTTTATTTATATTTTTTTCTGCTAAAGAACCATATTTCATACCATTAACCATTGGGTTAATAAATATTTTTCCAACATAAATCATGGCTTTCAAGGTATGTATTTCTGACATCGCTATAGAGTCTATATTAGAAATTTGTAAAGTATCAAAAGGAGAAATAATATCAAATGCTTTATCCAAATATAATTCCTTAATATCAGGATCATCTTGCATCATGCTTAAACTTGTATTACTATAGGCATAATAATAGCTAGAAAGCCAATCATCTTTAACAACCTGAGATATACGGTAAAAATAATTAGATGTTTCTAAAAATTCACCTTCTGTTTCAGAGGACTCAAACATCTTAATACCTTTATCCATTGCGCTATAGTATCTCTCTGCATACTCAGAAGAAAATATGAAGGAAAATAATACTATATAAATTTTATATTTCATTAATCTTTATCTACAGAAAAAAACATAAAACATCCAATAAAAACACTTCTCAAGCTTCCAGGTAGCTTTTCATCAGGTGAATCCAATTCAGTTGAATCAAAATCGACAAAATTATATCCAAAACTATTTCTATAGCCAAACGGATTAGAAATATTAAAGAAAACAACCATAAAACCATCGTCAACTTGAGGTAAATAGCTACCTCCTATATCAAACGAGAGGTATGGATCAGATTCAAATTGTTCATTTCTAAAAGGATCGTAATATGGATATCCAGAAGTACCCGTAATTGCAAGACTAGTATTAAATCCATCCCCATTTTTTAACTTAAATGCATTTTTGTAAATAAATGTTAGTTTATGATTCGATGCAAAGCTTGGTATGATTTCATTTGAGAACTGCTTAAACTTGCGTTTACTATCTAAATATGAATAAGCAATCCAGATATCTTTACCAATACCATCAATAGTTTGGTTAGACCTCCAAAAAAGTTCTGCTCCTCTTGAATAACCAAAACCTTGATTTGATAAATTATTTTTACAAACTTCAAAGCCACAATCAGTACTATTGGAAACAACTAAATTTTCATACTTTTTATTAAATATTTCAAATCGTATTGTTTTTTTCTTTTTTGACCACTCATAGTTCAAAATATTATGAATCGATTTTTCAAAATCTAACCCAGAATTATTAAAATCAACATCTAAATTATTTTGTCTGTACCACTGATCAAACCCCATATCGGGAGTTTGATAATACACACCATAAGCATAAGAAATCTGACTATTTTTTGTTACTTTAATTGCAGATGAAAATCTTGGAGAAAAGCTACTTTTATCTAATAATTTAGAATTCTCATACCTTATGCCAGCATTAATAGCAAAATTTTTAAATAAACGTAAATCTAATTCAGTAAATGCAGTTGATAAAAACTCATCAATCATTACCAAGTCAGGTGGATCAAAAGTAGATTCATCTGATTCATCGTTTTCATTAAATTCATAAGTATAATTGATAAATTCACTCGACTGATCAAATAAATGAATTCCGAAATTAATTTTAGATCTGCCTAGAAATTTTTTAGTAAATACCGTTCTTAATTGAAATAAATCATCATAAGAGTCTATATCTAATGGATCTATATAATCTTCTGAAATGATTTCAGCATCGTTCGAATTCTCAGAATATGAAATTCCAAACTGAGCCCTCCAATTTTTACTTATTTTTCCTCTGTAAGTTGATAATAAAAATAAATTTTTATTATCAAGATTAAAACCAGAACCTATATCTGCTTCTCTTGTTCCTAAACTATAATCTGTAATTCTACCTATATATTTATAAATACCATTTTTAAATTTTTTAGCATAATTAGTTTTAATTTCTAATCCTTCTGGAGGACTAGTAAAATCAACTCTACTTTTAATAAAATTAGAACTGTTATTAAAATTTTGAAAATACTCTATATTTGAATAATCAATATTAATTCCACAAGCAGTACTATCGTTACCATAGCCTCTTCCATAACCTAAGCTAAGGGGTGTAATTCCAAAAGTATTTGCATTAAAATCTCCAAACCTTGTCCACGTTTTAAGATCAACTATTGCTGATAATGCTTGCCCATATTGAGCAGAATATCCTCCCTGACTAAAGGCAGTACCCTGAAAATCAAAGGGTTCAAATCGACCTCTTTGTGGAATATCAGGAACATCACTAAAATATGGGTTTTGGATAAGCATCCCATCAACAATTTGTTTTGCTTCAGATGCATCTCCACCTCTTACATAAACACCTTCTTTATCAGCTTGTGGTTGAGTACCTGGAAGTGCTTCTAGTGCTCCAGATATTTCACCTCGTGAACTTGCAACAGTGACAATATCAATTGGATCTAAAACAATAACTTTTTCATCATCACTAGCTCCAAAAGAACCCGCTGTTATAACTACCTCATCAGCTCTGGTAATCAGCTGTTTTAGTATGATATCTAAAGTTAAATTTTCATCTACATTATATTCCTTCTCATAAGATTCATAACCAATAAAACTAATAATAAGGGTTTGATTTCCAGTTTCGTATGTTTCAAAAGCAAAAGAACCTTTATCATCTGAAGAGGTTCCGTCAAAGGTATCTTTTAAATACACATTTGCATAAATGATAGGGCTTCCCTCTTCATCCTTGACTGTTCCAACTATAATAGCAGAATACATAAAAGAAAAAAATAAAAGATATATTAGTTTATTAAAAATCATTAACTATTTATAAAATCAATTATTTTTTTATCTTGTGGTTTAACTTTTGAAGAAAGTATGTCTATTAACTCGCCTTTTTCATTAACTAAGTATTTATAAAAATTCCAACCTGGCTCTGAATCATTCCATCCATTTAATTGCTTTGAAGATAGCCAAGAATATATTGGATGTTGATTAATATTCTTCTTAACAACTGTTTTTTTAATTATGGGGAAAGTAACACCATAATTAACGCTACAAAAAGTTTGAATATCCTTATTTTTGCCAGGTTCCTGCCACATAAAATCATTAGTAGGGATACCGATAATTTCTATTTTGTCACTATATTCTTCATATAGATTTTGTAATCCTCCGTACTGATAAGTATAACCACATTTTGAAGCAACATTAACAATTATAACTTTTTTACCTTTATATTTATCTAATGTAATTTTTTCTCCATCAATTAATTCTAGATTATAATCATAAAAATTTTTAGATAAGTTCTTAACATCTAATTCTTTAGCCTTAAAAAAAGGGTATACAAAACCTACGAGTAAAGTAACACACACAAATACTATAATATATTTCATCATTATTATTTTTCTCCTGTTTGATAAGTTAGCATATCATTAAATATGTCAACAGCGTAATTAATTCTTAGTTTTTGAATAATCATTGACGATAAATTTACTTCATCATCTAAATATAATCTATATAATAATTTATTTTTATTACCCATTTTTTTTATTTGCCATGAACCAGCACCTACTGATAATAAATAATTGTTATTATCCATATAATTTTCTAAAAAATTATTATAGTCAGTGGTTAAATACCAATCAATTCTGTTTGAATTAACTTTAAACAGTTTGAAGATATATATACGATTTTTTGTAAATGGTATAACATTAGAAATTTTTTGCATCACAACCAAAGTATCATTATTAGTGGATAATAATTTAGTTTCTATATTTTTATTAGATATTATTTGATTCCAATTTTCTATTGATTGAATATTATTTAAAATACTCTCTACATTTCTTGAAACCTCTTTTTCTATCTTAATATATTTATAATTATTAATTTTGCTTTCAGCTTCATAAATATTTTTTTTATCTGATATTTCCAAATGCTCCCAATCACTAATAGCGTACATCTCTAAAAGTAAGTTTTCATTACTTGAAGAAAATAAAAGAGAGCAGATAAATACAATATATATCATGATTCTAAGATGCTATCAGATATATAAATAAATAATGGGAAAAACAATCCCCATAGAAAAGATGTAAATATTATTACAATAATTTTATCAACACCAAACGTCACTACATCCATAGATTGCATTGAAAAATAAATCATAGGAGCTGATAAGATTCCTAACAGAGAGCTTGTTAAATATCTTTTACTAAGCCACTTAAAACTATGAAGTAATGTTGTTGCAAAACATAACCAAAGAGATACAGACCAGAAAGGAGCTATATTGTATTTAACAAGAATTCCTTTATGAATAATTATATCAAGATTAAGCAAAAGAGTCTCTATAAAAAGACCTAAAAAAAAAGAAATTAATAGAAAAATATCTTCTTTTTTATGATTTGTTAATTTTCCCAGGTGAATGATAATAAAAATAAATGTAGCTACTGGACCAATATAATATAACTTTGATACAGCTCCATAAATAGTTAACCACCAGCATATATAAAAACCTATTACATTGATTATAACACTATTTTTCATTAGATAAATAATCTAATGAATCAATATTAAATTCTTTAGGTTCTTTTATATCAAACAATTCAAATGCTTCTGAACCATCGCAAGTATTGCCTTCTAATAACATTATAAGCTGATCTTTAGCAATAGGGAACCAAGAAAACCTATCAAAGAATGAAGCTATAATTTTAACAGGTAAAACTGGAGCAGGAATAAACATTTTATCCTCTTTATCAGAAGCAATAGCAATAGTTTTTGTAATTTGCTTCCATGTTAATTCTTTGCCTCCAAGTGAAAATGTTTTTCCGAATGATTTTTTTTCTTTTAAAGAACTTACAAAACATTTAGCAACATCTTCTACATGAACAGGACTCATCTTGAAATTTCCTGCATTAAAGGGCAAAAAACCTTGATGAAATAAAGGTGCTGGAATAGGTAAAGATAACATATCATTTTTTAATTGCTTACAGAACTCTTGCTTTCCAAAAGAATTTCCAAATATTAGAGAAGGTTGGAAAATAGTATAGTCAAGCCCTGAACTTTTCAAATACTCTTCTGCTCTAAACTTAGTAGATTGGTACCCAGTTCCATCTTCCTTAACTCCATTTGCGCTCATTAATATAAATCTCTTAATATTTAACTTTTTAGCCTGATCAACACATTTTTTAAGACCTTCAAAATGCAACTTTTCAAACGTTACCTCATCATGCACAGGAACAGATAAAGAAGGAGATGATTTAAATTCTCTTATTATTCCTATATTATAGATAATAGCTTCTGTGTTCATCATTGTTTGTTCAACAGCTGTACCATTATCTATATCGCCAGTAACAATATTACATTTTTTATATTCAGTAATTTTAGATTCATTTCCAAGTCTAACCAAAACATAAGGAGTTAAATTATTTTTAATTAGTTCACTAATTATATAATCTCCAACAAAACCACTACCACCAAAAACTGATACCTTCATTTTCTCTCCTTTAATAAAAAATTAAATAAACAAACTTAAATCTGCACGATTTGCGCGTTTATATATATGAAATTTAACAAAAATTTAGCTAGTTTACAAATAATACAATCACAGAAAAGTACACCCGGTAGGATTCGAACCTACAACCTCTTGATCCGTAGTCAAGTGCTCTATCCAATTGAGCTACGGGTGCAATTCAATTAAAAATTATAGTTATAATTTAATTAGCATTTCATAACTTATAAAATTAGTTTAATAAAAATTATTGATTATATTAAATGAAAAATATCAAAAATATTCATTTTATTCATGCAAACGGTTATCCACCAGGAGCCTATTCTTCGTTATTTTCTAAAATTAATAAATCTTACAAAGTTAATTATTTTAATTTATTTTCAGATAAAATAGATATAAAAAACTTAAAAAATTGGGAACAATTCCATAAAAATTTTACTAAAGAGCTTTCATCTCGAAGCAAAACCATTGGAATAGGACACTCAATTGGTGGAAATTTAATTTTAAGATCTGCAATATCACATCCTGAAAAATTTTCTAAAATAGTTTTATTAGATCCTACTTTATTTACTCCAAAAATTATATTTTTTTGGAAATTTATACGACTTTTAAGATTAGATGATAGCTTGCACCCCCTATCTAAAAAAACTCTAAATAGAAAAATGATTTACGAAGATTATGATTCCATGTACAAATCTTACAGAAAAAAAAGTATCTTCAAGTATATCAATGATAAAAACTTAAATATTTATATAAAATCTATAACGAAACAGAATAAAGATAAAACTATCAAAATCACTTTTCCAAAAGAATGGGAATACAAAATATACAAAACAGGAATTGTTGAAGATAATTATATTTGGAGAAATATTAAGAATATTAACATACCCACACTAATTCTAAGAGCTAATGAATCTAACACTTTTTTTAAATCAGCAGAAAACAAAATAAATAAGATTAAAAACAATAATATTAAAATAATATCTATAAATGAATGTTCTCACTTATTCCCAATGGAGATTCCTGAACAGATATATCAGAAAATAGCAAACTTTCTTAATCAATAATGGATATATCAAATTTATTATTCAAATTGTTTTATATATAAAAAAAGGGGCTAAAAAAGCCCCTTTTAAATTATTAAATAATATTACTATTATAAAATTAATCAATTTGATACTTATCAAAATCAATTTGAACACGAAGAATTGAATTAATAACCAAAATAACATCCTGGATATTAATAATATCATCATTATTCATATCTGCATCAATTAGCATGCATGAAGAAGTATCCTGTGTAACATTTAGTATTATATTAACTAAACCTACTAAATCCAATACATCAACCATCATATCATCATTCAAATCACCAGACATATTTAAACAATCATCACATTCATCAGCCAGTCCATCATTATCAGTATCTACAGTACCAGTACATGATGAGCATAAAGATATCCAAGTGGCATCTGAACCTTCACAATAGTTATCTTCACTATTACTAAATTCATAATATGTTCCACCAAAGTCTTCGCAACAATAGGACTGATAGGAATCATTGCTAGAACTAAAATCTTCAATTAACGAACCATCAATCCTACATTCACCACAACTTTCGAGCATCTCGTTTATCCTTGATGATATAGACCAACTACCTGCTGTATTCATCTGATCATGTACACGCATTTTATGGTCAATCCAAACTGTTGCAGGAACATAATTATTTGGAGTAAGCATTGAATAGATTGAACTTCCTGTATCATGAATAATCTGAGAGTAGCCCCCATCAGGAGCATTTCCCCATTGAGTACACGAATAAGGTTGATTTAAATCGGACAAAGCTCCTAAAAACTTAACATACTCATTATCTTCAAAATTATGGTGCACTTCGCCCGCCGGGCCTTGAAGTGACTGATAACATGTAGGTCACCAAGTTGCAGACATATCAATAAAAATAACATTGTAGTGACCACCATTTAGATCACCATTCCAATCTGCTAGTTTCCAATCATCTCCAACATCATAACCATTACCAGGATAACACGTTTGTTTAGTTAAATTTTGATCAGATATAGATATTAAATCACCAACACTATAACTAAAAGATAATGTGAAAAATAAAATAGTAAATAAAATTTTATTCATATTTAACTCTCTTTCTTATCTTCTTTTGAACAAGATGATTTTTTGCAAGCTGTATTACATGATTTTGCATCCTTATCTTTACTACAACTACTTGTTTTAGAACAAAGTGAAGTTGAACAACAACCACCCATGCAATTCATAGTGGAACAAGAACTAAAAAAAGTTCCTAAGCTAAAAACCAAGACTAATGATAAAATATATTTTCTCATAATTTCTCCTTATTTTTTACTACAAGATTTACCTTCTGCAACAGAAGTAGTTTTACAGCATGACGTACTAGAGTCACAACTACTCATACAACATACAGCGCTCATCACACCCCAAGTAAATACAGCAACAAAAACAACTTTTAAAGCCAACTCAATACCTTCTTTCCAACAATTCCAATTATCACACTTCATTTTTCACTCCTTTATTTGTTTAAGATAAAATAATATTAATTAAACTTACAATATCTGTTACATTAATCACACCATCTCCATTGACATCCCCTGCACAAAAACCTTCACCTTCTAAGGTTGAAGTACCAATAATATGATTCACAGTTGAAATGACATCTAAAACATTTATTGTACCATCACCACTTACATCACCAGCCGTACATTGAGGTGATTCTGATTCTACTAAATAATAGGCATTAGCTGAACCCCAATAGTTATTATTAGGATAATGTACGTAAAAAGTATATTTAGCAAAGTAAACATCATTAGTAAAAACTTCATTGATATCATCAAAAGTTGTATCAAGATTAAAAGACATTGGAGCAATTAGCATTGAACAATTTTCATATTCATAATACCCATCTCCATCAGTATCTCCATCAGGATCTAAACATCTTTGCAAGGTGTATTGCAAAACACCAACAGGAGGACTAAAAGCGCTCCAATCAACATTATAACCACCATTAACTTGTGTAATTACAAATTCACTATCTGTTGGCATATCATTGTACATACACAATCCATTATCTGCAGTTGCATTTTCATTATAATAATTTTCACAAGGTTCTGAATCTAAACAAGACAAACATTCTGGAAAATAAAGTGTATCTATATCTTCATCACATCTAATAGCATTTGGATCCATACATCCTTCAACACTGCTTTCTACAACCGTAACTGTTCCAACCATTCCCATCACTGCATGTTGACCGACGCTACAAATATAATCATAAGTACCAGGCAAAGTAAATGTATATGAACCTATATTACAAGGTGAACTACAAGCTGAAAAAGAAATTGACTCAGGGCCTGAACTGACAACGACATCATGATATCCTCCCTCATTATACCATTCCACAGTATCTCCAACTTGAATTTCAATATTTTCTGGATTGTAATACATATTACCAGCATTAACCGTAAAGGTTGTTGCTTGAACTACAAACAATAAATTTAATATAAAAAATATTTTACTCAACACTAATTACTCCTCGATTAATTCTAACATTTCATCTATTTTTAATTTTATTTCAGCATCGCTCATATATCCCACAACTAAATCATAGACCTTAAGCTCATGATCAATAAATACTCTTTTTGGAATTTGAGTCGATGTAAAAAACTTACTTTCCAAGCCATTCTGATTACCAAAAGTTAATGAATTACCACCGTTAATCAAAATGGGTAATTTACTATTACCATGATTCCCCCAAGCCTGACAAGAATGTGGTTGATACTCATCCATTAGTACAGATAGAGCAACAAAATTAGGGTTATCAATGTAATCCTTAATTAAATCATCTGCCTCCGGCAAATGTGTATAACAAGTGGATCACCAAGTACTTGTGATTTCCATCCAAATTACTTTACCATAAAAATCACTCAGCGTTACACTATCTACACAATTAGAAGGAAAGCATACACCTAGCGGTTCTTCAACATCAGCACAACTTAATTGTTCACCAATCTGATAAGGATAATTTACTTGTAAACTATTGCAAGATGATTCTACATTAGATGTAATTGTGTCACATAAATCGTAAACACACATATCATTATCAGGTAAAAAATTAGTTCCATCTATATCTACATAATTTATTGCATCTATCTCATTACAACGAGCACAATCATTTTCACCAAAACATTCACCACAAACATCTTTATCATACCCAGCAGTAAAACCTGTGTTTTCTCCAACACATCTTCCACACTCATCTATAAATGCTGAGCCCATATTAATACCACTACAATCAGCATCAGCTTCATTTGGTAAATCGCATGAGAAGATAAACAAACTAATTAATAATAAATATAATTTCATTAATTAATTTAAAATATTATTTATTACTAAAATCACATCTTGAATATTTACTGTGGCATCGTTGTTGTAGTCTGCATCTGAAATCTCACATTCTGAAGGATTTTGATTAACAACTAAAATAATATTTACAAGACTAACAATATCTAATACGTCTATTAGTAAATCATCATTTATATCTCCAGCCATATCATTACAATCATCACAAACATCTCCAATATTATCATTATCAGTATCATACTGATTAGGATTGTAATCATTTGGACAATTATCATCGCCAGATAAAACACCATCTAAATCTACATCAGGATTATCTTCACACAGAACGCCACATTCATCTAAAAGTTGCTGAATGAAATTTTCAACGTTTCCACCGCTCCAACCATCTAAATAAGAACTATTTCCATCGCATGAGTTTGTATTAGAGTTACTCGTTAAAGTCCATGGTTTTCCTCTTAAAGTCATTGTATGGTCAATTAGAGCAAAAGTAGGAAATGCACTATATGAATCATGCAACAAGTCAAATAAGCTAATGCTACTAGCATTCTGATCGATTACAAGAGGAATTCCATCAATACCTAAATTTTGCCAGCCTAATGAAGAAAGATTCGAAGTGCCGCTATTGCTTGTTCCAGCATCTTGGTATCCAGTAATAAATTTAACATTATAATCTGAAAACTGTTGTTCAAGCTCGTCAACTGACGGTGCTAAGGAAATACAAGTTCCTCACCAGCTTGCGCTCATTTCAACAAAGATTATTGAATAGCTACCACCGTTTAGATCTCCGTTAAAATCCGATAAATATAAATCATCACCTGCATTATATTCTTCAAATCCTGCACCTACAGTTAATTGACTATTTTGATGCTCTAAACTAATTTGATCACCAGTACAATATGTTTGAGAAAAAGAAAAACCAAAAAATAATAAAAATATGCCAATACCCATTTTATTCATAATGACTCCAGTTTTAAACTAAAAGTATACCTTCATATAATATAAACACTATTTAATCTAAATAAAGTATCAAAATGTAACCTAAAAACTTGTTCTCAATGTTACTTTTAATCCATCATCAAAATCAGGCTGCTGAATACAAGAGCCATTTGCACAGACCATTCCACCCTTTTGAGATCCAACAAACAAAGACAACTGAGTATCTTTAATGTTAACTGTATAATCGATAGCATAAGTGTCTTCGTTATCTAAATCTAAATCAGCAAAAAATGTAAAAGACCACTTACCATAGTGATTGTAACTGGGGCTTAAATAAACAAAATCATATTCTTTATAATTAGTTGCATCATATTTATTTTGTAGTTCAAAGTATACTGTGAAAGAATTGCCTTTCTTTAATTTATAAACATATTGCATCGGTATTGTTCTTGCTTCAATAGTTTTATCAAAAAGTGATTCATAATAATAATCATAACCAATTCGGTAATAAAATTTATCATTTTTTGACCAATTACTAAACTCAATAAAATATTGCTTGTAAGGAAGCAAAGGCATTAAAGAAGTTAAATCGTTATAAATACTAAAATCAAATAAATCCTGATTTTCATAACTTTCTCTATGTTGAAGTGCAAATGCATATGAAATATTAAAAGATAAATCATTTTTATAAATTTTATTAATATTAATTTGATGACCATATTCACTGCTAAAATCGATAGCATGCAAATTCCTGCCTATTAAGACAGAAGAGGGCTCTTTAAAAACGACAGGTGGATTAGCAAAAATATTATATAACATTGTAGTATTATAATCTTTATACTCATAAAGAATATCGTAACCTAAAATATTAGTATAAATAGACATATAGTTTTTATATCCACTTTGTCTTTCAGATAATATCTTATTATAAAAAGCAAAAGACTTTTCTAGATTAAAATCAAACGAACCTAATGCAAAAGAGATTCCAATATTATGCTCTAAATTATTCATTTCTAAATTAGGGTTTTCATTTACAATAAAATCAGTTAAACTACTCAAATGATTTCCTAAATCATTTGAAAGTGAAAAAAGATTCATTAAATCTTCAGAATCATATTTTTGCTTGTATGCCATAGTAAGATAATGCAATTCAAAACTATCATGAAAAAATCTTGTCCCAATAACTCCAACATTATTTTTTATTGAGATTGAAGGTGAAATATCACCAGGATTAATTCTAGACTTCACATTATTAAATCCAATTGAAGAAAAAATATCAAAATTACTATTTAAATTATAATTAATATCAACACCATATAAGCTATTATCATAATCAATATCTTGATTTTGATATGTGTGCAAAGATAAACCCATACCCTGTAGTAAATATAAATTACCAATTGTTAGGTCATAGTTATTTCCTGAATATTGAGCATACATAATATTAATTATATCATCAATATTATTACCGCTTTCCCCAAGTAATGGAGGAACGCTATACTCTAGCTGAGTAAAAAAGTACAAACCATTATCATGAAACGTATTTATATCAATTAAATTTTCAAAAAAATTGCGACTTTCTCCCTTACCATTTGCAATTTTTAATTCATATGTAATAATTGATTCAGTATTAGAAAATAGAAAAGAAATTAAAGCTAAAAAGGAAAAAATTTTAGTACTATACAATTTTTACCTGTTCGATGGTTTTATAATATTTAGTATATTAATAATACTTGAGTCAGTAAGGGTTGTATCTGAAGATATTTCAGAGTACATCATAGAAACAATTTCTTGCTCTAGTTTTATCTCATCACCAGGATTATAACCTGAATGCCTATTAATAATTTCTCCCTTATCATTAACAACTAAAAGATAAGGACAAACTTTAGCTCCTACTTTTCTGAAAAATAATGATTTAGGATCTAATAAAACTGGGAAAGAATAGTTCTGAGAATTTACAAAAGGTTTAACTTTATTTAATGTTCTAGAATTATCGGTATTAACGCTTAAAACTTTAAAACCATATTTTGAATATTTTACATTGAAATCACTTAAATAAAGCATTTCTTTTTTACATGGTTCACAAGCTAAAAACCAAAAATTAATGACAGCATAACTACCATCAATCATCTCTAATAAATCTATCTTTTTTTTATCTATACTCTTTAATAGACCATTAGGTAATGATTCTGCATATAAATTAAAACTTAAAAGTAATACTATAATTTTAAACATCTTAATTATTCCCTAAATATGAACTTAACTCATTTGTCAAATTATTGTAGTAGAAAAAGTCAACTGAAACGTATTGGTATTCAAGATATTCTTTTTCACTTAATAATATATTATAACCATTTAACAATGAATCTAACTTGAAATTAAATTGAACGGTTGATTTTCCTGGAGTAATTGATACCAGGGGAGAAAACTGATTTGAAAAGTCAACTTTAATACCTTTACTTAAAATAGTATTAAAATCATAACTTCCACTATTCCATGAGTCAATAATTACCTTACTTACATTATTTCCTGAATCAATAAAAAATAAAACAGGGATAATTTGATAATTCATAGAAGATAGATAATGATTTAAATCTTCATCAATGTTAAAGTACTCCTTATTGATTTCATATATGACTGTTCCATTTAAATTTTCTTTTTTTTCATAAGGTATATTATTAAACATAGAAATAAACTCATTATTTATAGAATATTCTACAGGAATTGTCATTTCAATCAAATTATCAGATGCTTCCTTTATTATATTTGAAATATTAACATCATAAAGATTAGTTTTTATACCATCTAATATTTCTAATAAATGTGAAGTATTTTCAAATATATCCTCATGATTTTTTACATTTTTTAAAGCCATAGGTTCTTTAATATTTTTTTTATCATGAATTACTTTTATATTTTTTTTAAAACTAGATTTATTTTCGAAAGTTATAGTATCAATATTTTTATCTAAATTAGAACAATTATTACTACCATTACATATACCACAGTCATCTAATTTTGAATTGCCCCAACAAATACCTTCACAATCAAGTCCTTTGTCATTCAAAAAATTAGTATTACCACCAACACATACAGAACAATCATTTATGAAAGCTAGTCCACCCCATTCACCATTACAATCTTGGGTACAATCATTAGCAGTATTGTAATCACATTCACCACAATTATCTAAAATTGCATTACCATTTGGATTACCCATACAATCTGAACATGATGAATTATCACCACCACAAACACCGCATGCATCAATCATTGTTTTTCCGTAGCAAACACCATTACAATCAAAGCCTAAATTAATATTATTGTTAGTATTACCATCGACACATACATTACATTCATTAATAAAAGCTGTACCATTACAATCTCCATTGCAATCTAAAACTGCTCCTCCATCACATACTCCAAGACAATCCATGCCAGAGGATTCATTAACTTCATCTGAAATACACATATTACACTCATTCAAATATGCATTACCACCCCAAATTTCTTTACAATCTTTTTTACAATCATTATCTTTATCATAATCACAAATCCCACACTCATCTAATTCGGCACTTCCCCAGCATGTTCCCTTGCAGTCAATTTTAGCATTCCCATTACATACTCCCTCACAATCTTCAATAGAAGAGCCATTACATTCACCCAGACAATCTAACTTTGCTGTACCACTACACACGCCCATACAATCATAATACGGACAAAAAAGAGGTAGAACACTGTCATTCATACAAACATTTAAAGCTCTTTCAATACACTCGTTATCAGTTGACTTACAGTAATAGGATCTAAATGCCTTTTTTTCCCAAGTATTAACATCGTAAGCATCAAAAGATATAATGATGTTATCATACGATGATAAAAATCTTCCGTTAATTAAAACTCCATTATCTAAATCAGAGTTTTTTTCATAGATGGATGGAATAATTTTAGGGGCGTATGAGATATTCATATAATCTAAATCTGAAAAATTATTAATTATATATGATGGTAAAATCTCAGAAAAAGAGTCCAACTTATAATCTCTTGAGATATTATCAAATTCCATTAAATATAAATTTTCGTAAGAAAACAATGAGCTTAATATAATTAAGATAGTAAGAAGAAATTTATTCATATGTACGATATATCAATGATTTGAAAATTCATCAATTACTTTTAAATATAATTATTTTAATAAAATTACTTTGTTATTAGCAATTATTTGATTGTCAATAGAAATTTGAATAAAATAGATTCCACTTGCTTGATCAACTGCCATCCAATTGATTTTATTCAAGCCTGACATCATACCTTTATGTAAGATAGCAATTTCTTGTCCTGCTAAATTATATACTCTAGCCTCTACAAATTTAGAGCCATCTAATTCTAAATCAAAGTTAACAACTGGATTAAATGGATTAGGATAAGCTGAACTTAGCTTGAAACTATCAGGATTTTCTAAATTATTAAACTCAATAGGATTAAATCCATTACCTAAACTCATATCAGGAATAAATGTTATCTCTTGTTCAACATCTAAATAACTATCTGAAATATTATCATATATTTTAAAAGTTAAATTCGTTCCTTGGTTATTACCATAAACCATTAATGGAAAAATGACATTACCATCAAGTGGAAAATATACTCCATCAGCATAACCAGCACATGAAAAACCATCAAATGCAACTAAAGTATAGTCTAAATTATCAACTCTAGCATTATCAATATATATTGCAGATGTTATTGTTGCGTTATGCTCGTAGTCGTGAATATTTAAACCAAATTTATCATTTGACAATTCAGAAGCAGATGATATTGCTCTTGATAGAACTCCTTCATTATATACAAACTCAGTATCATTATTTAATTTAATAATATAACCAAGCAATGGATTCATATTTGTTAAAGTACCAAACCAACCAAATCCTGAATAATAATCTGCATAGGCTGTCTGGCTTTTAATAAACTGAGCATTCCCTTCAGGAATATTTGATAATGCAACACTTACATCAAGAGGCAATTGAGGAGTATATCCTATCCAATTAAACCCAGAACCTAAGTCTAAAACAGACTCACTTACATCAACTGGCATACCACTTAGTGTCATTGTATCATCTTGAATCATATTTAACTTGTACATAGATACATTATTAATATCTGTCAATGTTCCGAACCAACCAAAACCTGGGTAATAATCTGCATAAGCTGTTTGATTTTTAATAAATTGAGCACTACCTTCTATAGAAGAAAAGACATTATTTAAAGCCATATCATCATTTAATACATTTAAAGATACCCAATTCCAACCACTTGGAATATCTAGCGTAATGTCAACTCCAGTGCTTACATTTAAAGATACAGGGTTAACAATAGAACCCATAATCATATCACTAACAAATTCACCTGATTCAGATATATCATATAATTGATCTGATTCGTAATCATAAAACTTAAAATTAATAAGTTCGCCTGATGACTCATTGCTGTAGATTAAAGTAAGGAATTGATATGTTCCTTCAAAAGGCCCAAAAGGAACTTCTGAAGGAAAACCTATTCCTCTTAATTCACCATTTATAAATGCTCCTAAAAGATCATTTGGACTACCAACATTCAAACCATCTAAGTAAATAGCAGCAGTAACAGAACCACTATTTTGATAAAGACCTATATCATCAAAAAAACCATCACCATCTGAATCCCAAGCTGGACAATTATCGCAATCTAACGGACAATCTAATGCATCACAAACAAATGAACCATCCCAGCATTCTACATCTTGACCAGGTCCATTACACAATCCACAATCATCAACTTCTCCAACACACTCATCAACATCATCACAAACACCATCTTGGTCAGCATCAATACCATCACCTCCGCAAATACCACACTGATCTAAAATATTACCGTCACAATCACATGAACCATCAGAAATCCCATCACCTCCGCAAATACCACACTCATCTAATACATTTCCATCACAATCACATGCACCATCTGGGATATCACAAAGATAAATTTCAGTTACAACTGTAAATAGACCATTAAAAGTACCATTACCTGCAGAAATTTCATATTCTAATGTATACTCTTGCTGTGAAGATTCATCCCACACTTTAAGAACCATATCATTTCCAGAAACACTTCCAGGAAGAACTGGACCACCAAACAAAGATAAGTCAACAGACGAAATTGCAGGTATTTCTAATTGACTACCTAACCAGATACCTTCACCAACTAATACTTCTCCAGTGTTACCATTAGAATCAATGAGTCCATTTGAATCAAATAAACCGATTTGATCATTTACATCTAAATTTGAAATTGAATCTTGAAAAATAAACAATGTTGATTCCCCTGTTTCTTCAATTTGAATTGGGAAATATGGTATGTAAGGACATTCGCTTAATTCGCAAACAGTAGAACCATCCCAACATTGAGATGTACCAGGTCCGTTACATAGACCACAATCATCATATTCACCAATACAGTCGTCTTCACTATCACATATGCCATCTAAATCTGCATCAATATTGCCATCACAATCACATTCGCCAGGTTGAATATACACACAAGTTCCATCATCTTCCTGAGCAACAGGGTCAAAATTACATGCCAAAGAATCAGTACAACCTAATGCTCCTACATTAACTAAGACACCATCAAAAACTGCGATTACATTTCCAGAAGGACTAGAAATATTAATATTATCAGAAATTCCCGTTAAAACAGGTGAGTAATCACATTGATAAGCTAAGTCAACTAACAAACCACTACTGCCAGAAGGAATCACACCTCCATTTGCAAAAATAGTTTGATTAATAATTTCAACATTATAACCATTATCATAGATCAAACCCCCAGATGAACCACTAAATACAACTAACGAATTATCAATTGTAAATTCAATGTCACTAATTTCTATCGGAGTATCAACTAAAATTTCCATAGAAGTACCTATGACATTTCCAAATGATAATATAACTGTACAACTAGAATTATCACCTTCACATACTCCACACTCATCATTTTCAGCATCACCATTTGGAATACCAGCACAATCTGAACATGAGGAATTATCACCATCACAAACACCACATTCATCAACCAAAGCAGAGCCACCACATTCACCAGAACAATCTAAAATATTTCCATCACAATCACATTCTCCAAAATCAATATCTGAGCATCCACATTCATAAACTGCACCTGGACCATCACATACACCACATTCGTCAAAAAGATTTCCATCACAATCACATGCTCCATCTGGGATTTCACACAGATAAATTTCGCTAATAACAGAAAATAAACTATTAAAAGTTCCAGAACCATTCAACACATCATAGTCAACAGTGTATTCTATGGACTCATCTGCTTTCCATATTTTTAGAACCATTGAGTTGCCATCACTGGTTCCAGGTAATATTGGACCACCAAATTCAGATAAATCAATAGATGAAATAGCAACAACTGATAACTGCTCACCTGACCATATGCCTGAACCTACTAATACTTCTCCAGTATTTCCATCAGAATCAATAATTCCATTTAAATCATACAATCCTAAGTGATCACCTTCATTTAAGCTTGAAATTGAATTTTGAAATATAAATAATGTAGATTCTCCTGTTTCTTCAAGTTGCACATCAAAATAGGAAGGACAATTTGTTAATCCACAAATATCTGAACCATCCCAACATTGTTGTGTTCCTGGACCGTTACATATTCCACATCCATCATATTCACCAACACAATCATCAACATCATCACATAAACCATCAAGATCTGCATCAACTCCTGAACCTCCACAAACATTGCATTCATCTAAAACGTTTCCATCGCAATCACATGTTCCTTCAAATAAATCTAAGCAGCCACATTCATAAATTGCACCAGGACCATTACAAACTTGACATTCATCATACTCTCCAATACAATCATCTATATCATCACAAACGCCATCTTGATCAGCATCAATACCAGAACCTCCACAAACACCACATTCATCAAAAAGATTTCCATCACAATCACATGTTCCATCTGGTATATCAGAACAACCACACTCATAAACTTGACCAGGGCCACCACAAACTCCGCAGTCATCAAAAGTATTTCCATTACAATCACAATCTCCATCTGGAATATCACATAAATAGACTTCACTTACAGCAGTAAAAAGTCCATTAAATACGCCAGAACCAACTGCAATATCATAGGTTACATTATACTCTATTTCATCAGAACTATCCCACACTTTAAGTGACATAGGGTGACCAGATACTGCACCAGGTAGTATTGGACCACCGAATTGAGATAAATCAACAGAAGTTATTGCTGTTATTTCTAATTGACTGCCTTGCCAAAAACCCGTTCCAACAAGAACTTCTCCTGTATTTCCTTCAGAATCAACAATGCCATTTAAATCAAATAAAGCAATTTGATCATTAACATCTAAATTTGTGATTGTATCTTGAAATATGAAAAGAGTTGATTCTCCTGTCTCATCTAAATCTAATACAAAGTAAGGTTCAATAGGACAACTATCTAAATCACAAACTTCTGAATCATCCCAACATGTAAGTGCACTTTC
Organism: uncultured bacterium; assembly: GCA_965659495.1. Classification (GTDB taxonomy): domain Bacteria; phylum Fidelibacterota; class Marinisomatia; order SCGC-AAA003-L08; family D37C17. The sequence continues at coordinate 507 of CBFHVR010000016.1, read as the reverse complement.
ACAACCACAATCATAAATAGCCCCAGGACCATTACAAACTTGACATTCATCATAATCACCAACACAATCATCAGTATCATCACACACACCATCTTGATCTAAGTCAGTACCAGAACCTCCACAAACGCCACAATCATCCAAAACACTTCCATCACAATCACAAAATCCTTCAGCAATATCAGAACATCCACATTCATAAACCAAGCCAGGACCACCACAAACACCACAATCATCTAAAATATTTCCATCACAATCACATGCGCCATCAGGAATTTCACAAAGATAAATTTCACTGATGACAGTAAATAAGCCATTAAAAGAACCATTTCCACTTGTAGTATCATATGTTACATCATATAAAACATTTTCAGAACTATCCCATACTCTTAGAGACATTGAATGACCTGATACAGCTCCAGGTAAAACGGGACCACCAAATTGAGATAAATCAACAGCTGTTATTGCTGTAACTTCTAATTGCTCGCCACTCCAAATACCTGAGCCAAC
>CBFHVR010000015.1:0-14007 GCA_965659495.1 uncultured bacterium | reverse complement strand
TAATTTCTATGAAAGCGCAAAAATGTGGGATGGAATTATTAAATTTAAAAATACAGATATATATTTGAATCATATGCCATTATCGCATGTTAGTGGACTTTGTATCTTTTTTAGGGCTCTCTATTGTAATTTTGAAATGATATTAGATGACTTTAGTGTTGAAAATTATTTTAAATATTCAAAAAAAATAAATTTGGTATCAATGGTTCCTTATATGTTAGATAAAATATTAAGTTGCTCAGAAGATATCAACTTTGAAAACATGAAATCAGTTATTATTGGTGGAGATAATATGAATATTGATTTAATAGATAAAATAAAAATGAAGAAAATTCCAGTATATATTTCATATGGCTTAACTGAATCTTGTTCTGGAATAGCTGGATTATGGATTGATAAATACCAAAAAGATTTAATATATCATGTTCATCAAAAAGTAAAAATAAATTTATCCAACAAAATGTTAGAAATTTCATCACCAACAATCATAAAAAAGTATTTTAATACTACAAAAATGCTAAATCACAGATTTACTACTTCTGATAATGTTGAAATTTTCAATAAAGATAAATTCAAATTTAAATATAGATCTGATGACATTATTATATCTGGGGGTGAAAATATATCTATAACGTATGTAAATAAAATCTTAATGCAATTTGAAGAAATTAATTTTTGCTCAATTAAAATTATTGAAGATGAACAATGGGGTCAAGCAATGCATGCCACATTAGGCTCAGATCAAAATATTGATATAGTTGAGTTTAAAAAAGAACTCAAAAATCATTTGCCCAACTTTATGATTCCTAAAAAAATTATATTAAAATGATACTACTATTAGATAACTATGATTCGTTTACTTTTAATTTAGAGCAATGTATTGGTAAAATAAATGCAAAAATCAAGGTAGTAAAAAATGATGAGCTAACCATTGATGAAATAAATAAACTCAGCATATCTCATCTTGTTATTTCACCTGGACCTGGGAATCAATATAATACAGGTATCACAATAGATTTAATAAACAGTCTAAAAGAAAAAACTCCAATACTGGGAATATGTTTGGGTCATCAGACAATCGGTCATTGCTTGGGAGCTAGAATTATTAAAAGTAAGAAAATAATGCATGGAAAAACATCGCAAATAACGCATAATAAAAAATCAATTTTATTTAATAATATTCCATCAAAATTTAAAGCTACAAGATACCATTCTTTAGTAATTGATAAAGAGTATGAAAATAATAATATAAATATAACCTCATTCAGTGAGGATGGTGAAATTATGAGTATAGAGCATAAATATTTACCAGTATATGGAGTGCAATATCATCCTGAGGCAATTTTAACAGAATATGGAGAACAATTAATCAAAAACTTCTTAAGTATAGTTGTATAATGCAAACATGTTAAAAGGAACAATTACAATAGATGGCGATAAATCAATTTCACACAGAATATTAATTTTTGGCGCTCTATCAAATTCAAAGTCAATAATTTATAACCTATCTAAAAGTGATGATGTAAAAAGAACTATAAATATTTTAAAAAATTGCAATTTTAAAATTAAAACAAACAAAGAATCCACAACAGTTTTTAAATCAACAGTAAATCAAAAAATAAAAAAATTTTATTGTGGAAATTCTGGAACAACTGCAAGATTTATGCTGGGATTTCTACCAAGTATTGGAATTAGTGGCACTGTTTATGGAGATAAATCATTATCAAAAAGACCAATGAAAAGACTGCTTGATCCATTATTAAAAATGAATATTAAAATAAAAAAAAATAAAGAAACTCTTCCAATTCAATTTTATAAATCAAATATTAATCCAATTAATTTTACCTTAAATCATCCTAGCGCTCAGATCAAATCAGCATTAATATTTGCTGCACTATCATTGAAAAAAAATTCGATTATTAAAGATCCGTTTAAAACCAGAAATCATACAGAAAATATCATTAAGTTCCTAGGTGGAACCACTGAAAAATATAAGAAATTTACTATTAAAGGATTTCAGTATACTGTTCCTGGCGATATATCAAGCGCTTCATTTATTATTGCAGCTGCAGTACTTATAAAAGGTTCTAACATAAATATTAAAAATGTACTTTTTAACGAGGCAAGAATTGGATTTATAAAAGTACTACAAAAAATGGGTGCTAACATTCAATTATTAAATACAAGAATTGAATGTTTTGAAAAAGTGACTGATCTTAATATTCGATATTCACAAAACTTAAAAAGTGTTACTTTAAAAAAATCTGATATTCTTAATATGATTGATGAGATACCTGTTTTTGCGCTTATTGCTTGTTTTGCTAAAGGGCAAACACGTGTCAACCATGCTGCAGAACTCAGATACAAAGAAAGTGACAGAATAAAATCTATTGTTTTTAATTTAAACCGATGTGGTGCAAAAATTAAAGAAACAAAGGAAGGATTTATAATTAATAAATCAAAATTATTGTATAGTACAAGTATTAAAAATTTTCATGATCATCGAATTGCTATGATGTGTGAAATTTTATATTTGGTAATTAAGGGTAGCATTAATAATAATCAAAATAAAATTATTAATACTTCATTCCCTGATTTTTATACACGTCTAGGTGATCTATATGAATAATTTTTATGTAATTGGAAATCCTATTTCCCATAGTAAAAGTCCACTAATTTTTAATTATATTTTTCAAAAACTAAAAGTTGGTGCTACATATAACGCCAAAGAAATTTACAATGTAAACGATGTTAATGAATTTATCTGTAAATGCAAATATGATTCTACGGTTGGATGTAATATCACAATGCCTTACAAGGAAAGTCTTTTGTCTTTCATTGATTACAGGGATGATATTGTGAAACTAACAAAGTCAATTAATTGCATAAAAATATATAAAAATAAAGTTTTTGGATATAATAATGATTATTATGGTTTTGAGAAATTAATATCTTCTAACCAGATAGATATTAATGGGTCAAGAAATATTGTTCTAGGCTCAGGTGGGTCTGCTAGAACAATCATTCTGTTTCTTATAAAGAATAATGCAAAAAGTATTTCTATATTATCGAGAAATAAAAAAACTTCACTTAAAATAATTAATGATTTCAAATCCTTAAATAAAAAAATTAATATTGATTTATTTTGTGAGAAAATGAACTATGAAAATTATAATCTCATAAATTGCACACCAATAGGAATAATAAAAAATACCGAAAACTTTATTCTATCTAAAATTAAATCAATTAATTTTAACATTATTGTTGATATTAATTATATCTATGGTGATGATTTCTTAAGCTTGACGTATAAAAAAATCATTACTGGTGAAGATATGTTTATCTTTCAAGCATTTAAATCATTAGATATTTGGTTTGAATCAAATATTTCAAATAAATTAGATTATAAAATAATTAAAGAATTGATATGTTAAGTAAAATAAATTTTTTGACGGCTGGAGAATCTCACGGAAAAGGTTTGCTAGGCATAATTGAGGGTATTCCTGCAGGGCTAAATATTACGTCTCAATATATTGATTTTCATTTATCTCGTAGGCAAAAAGGTTTTGGTAGAGGAGCTAGGATGAAAATTGAAAATGATCGAGTAGAAATTTTTAGTGGGATTAGGTATAATTTGACTCTCGGTTCACCCATAGGATTAATTATAAAAAATATTGATTATAAAAATTGGACTAATATTATGTCAATAGAAAAACCTTCAGTTAAAATTGATGAAATCACATTGCCAAGACCTGGACATGCAGATCTTGCTGGTATTATGAAATATCAATTTAATGATATTAGAAATGTTATTGAAAGATCTTCCGCAAGGGAAACTACAATGAGAGTTGCTTTAGGTTCGATATGTAGAAAATTATTAGAAGAATTAAACATTCATGTAGCAAGTTATGTTACAGGAATTCACAATATACATGATCATGAATCTTATAACATAGAGGTGAAAAGTTTGAATCAAAAAGTCGATGGTTCACCTCTTAGGGTATTAAACCCTGATATTGAATCAAAAATGATTAATATAATTAAAAATGCTCAAAAAAATGGCGATACAGTTGGAGGAAAATTTCAAGTTATCATATCGGGAGCGCCATATGGACTCGGAAGTTATACCTCTTGGAACAGAAAACTTAATGCAAAATTAGCAGAATCAATATCATCAATCAATGCAATAAAAAGTGTTTCATTTGGTAAAGATAGTTCAAGCAGCTCATTTGGAAGCGAACTACATGATGAAATTGAATACAGCAATAATCAATATAAACGAACAAATAATAATTCTGGTGGTATTGAAGGGGGAATGAGCAATGGTCAAAATATTCTAATTAATGCAGAAATGAAGCCTCTATCCACACTAACAAAACCATTAAAATCAATTGATATAAAAACAAAAAAAACTAAATTAGCACATAAAGAGCGGACAGACTCATGTGCTGTTCCTGCAGCTTCTATAATTGCAGAAAGCATGGTATGTATTACAATCCTTGATTCAATTTTAGACAAATTTGGTGGTGATAGCATGAAAGACTTAAAAAAACATTTTAAATCTGCTAAATTTTAATTCTTATGAAATCTCATATTTTCATTATTGGAATGATGGGTTCAGGGAAATCAACTCTTGCTCCACTTTTATCTCAAAAATTAAAAATACCTTTTACAGACACTGATAAAGATTTGGAAAATATTTTTAACTTAGATATTAAAAAAATATTTGACCAATTTTCCGAAAAAAAATTTAGAGAACTTGAATCAACTTATTTTTTAGAACATATTAAAAAATCAAGAATGATATATGCTACTGGTGGAGGAATAGTAATGATTAAAAAAAATCGTCATATTCTAAGAAGTAAAGGTAGTACTATTTATTTAAATGCATCTATTGAAACATTAAATAATCGCTTAGTCAATGATCAAAAAAAAAGGCCATTATTCACCAATAAAAATTCTTTAAAAACAATATTAAACGAAAGAAAGCAATATTATAAGGACTGTGCAGATATAATAATTAATATAGATGAAAAAAGTTCAAAAAATATTTTGAATGAAATAATAGAAAAACTAAATAAATGAAAATTAATAAATTAAACAGCAAGAAAAAACTTATCGATTATATTGATTCTTATAATAAAAAATTTGATAAAATTTTTTTAATTTCAAGCCCAGTTATTATTAATCTTTATCCTTTTATTGAAAGATTGAATGTGGAAATCATTATATGTGAAGAAGGAGAAAAATGTAAATCTATCAATCATTATAAAAAAATTATTGAATGTTTAGTTTCTAGGGGTTGCAATAAAAAATCTTTAATCATAGGGATGGGCGGAGGTACTATAACTGACCTATCTGGATTTGTTGCATCCTCTTATATGAGGGGAATAAAACATATCTTTATACCTACTACCTTGCTTTGTATGGTAGATGCAAGTATTGGCGGTAAAACTGCTTTGAATTTTAATAATATTAGAAATTTAATTGGTACATTTAAAGAGCCAGAAGAAGTTATCTTATATTTTAATTTTTTAGAAACTCTTAATACAAATGAATTAATAAATGGATATGCAGAAATTATTAAATATGGATTAATAATGGATGATAAATTATTTGAATTCATTGAAAAAAACATTTCTTCATTAATTATATCCAATTCAAATAATCATATAGAGCATATTATTAAAAAGTGTATAGAGCATAAAATTGATATCGTAAAAAGTGATAAATTTGATAATAATATTAGACTAATTTTAAATTTTGGTCACACAGTTGGTCATGCTCTAGAAAGCTATTATAATTATCGACTTCCACATGGAAAAGCAATAATATATGGCATGAAAGTTGCTTCATATTTATCATATAAAGACAAAAATTTAACCAAAGTAGATTATTCTAGAATTGATTTCTTAATAAAAGAACTAAGCCTTCCAAAATTAAAAATTAGTGATTTAAATAAAATGGAAAAATTAATTAAAAATGATAAAAAAAATATCAACAATCAATTATATTACATTACTTTAAATAAAATTGGAAAAGCAACAATAGAACATAACTATAATAAGAAAAAAATTATTAATGCTTTAAAAATACTATGAATATTTTAGTGATTAACGGACCTAATTTAAATCTATTAGGAATAAGAGAAACCAAAATATATGGATATGAATCCTTAGATGAAATCATGACTTGGTTAGAAAACTCTATCGAAGGATCAAATCATAACTTTAAATTTTATCAATCAAACTCGGAAGGTGATCTCATTAATATAATGCAAGATGAGAGACAATGGGCAAATGGCATACTTATAAATGCGGGTGCTCTATCACATTATTCTTATGCTATCGCTGATACTATTACATCAATAAAAGTTCCAACTGTTGAAATACATCTTTCAGATACAGATAATCGCGAGAAGTTTAGAAAAAAATCAGTATTAAAAGATGTATGTATCAATACGATTAAAGGTCTTGGAAAACATAGTTATTTAGAAGGACTTAAGTATTTAGAAAATATTTAATTAATAATACTTAATCGATTTTTTAATATATCTATATTAACCGGTGTAAATCCTTTTGCATCACCATCAATATTTAAAATTTCATTATTTGTAGGTTTTAATTCAATTTTTTTAGCTGTTTGATATTCAACATATTTAGAATGAATATGTTGACCTGAAAAAATTTGGGAAAATAATTTGATTAATTGAAAGATTGAAATAGAAGATTTTACACTAATAATATCCATAAGACCATCATTAAACTTAGCTTTTGGAGCAGCCTTCATTCCCTTACCTGTATGAATAGTATTGCATATCAAGATAAATAAATAATCATCTTTAAAGAGTTGACCATCAATAGAAAATTTAATCTTTTTACCTTTTGATGTTAATAAATAAAATAAACTAGCAATATTATATCTTAAACCTTTTAAAAATCTCATTTTTTCAGCTAAAATCAATATGTCGGTTACTAATCCCCAACCTACAATATTAAAAGAATATATAATTTTATTGTTATAAGTTAATTTGATAATATCCAGAGAATCAGATTTATCTTGGAAAATTTTATTAAGTGCTCTTGTTTCATCGACAGCCTCTAAATCATGCATAAATGAATTGCCAGTTCCACCAGGCAAAAAACCTAAACGTGGAATCTGATTAAATTTATTCATCATAAGCCCATTAACTACCTCATTAAATGTTCCATCTCCTCCGCAAATAATAATATCATGATAATGAGATAAATCACTATCTTTACAAAGGTCTTGTGCATGATTTTTGTACTTTGTTTCTATTAATTCATAATTAATTTTATTTAAACTATAATAATTAAATAATTTATATAACATACCCTTATTCGATTTTGTACCACTTGTTGGATTATAAATTACTAATACATTCTTAATCATCAATAGAAAGCTCCATAACACCATTTTTTGTATATAATTCAAACTGAATAGGAATTTTTATATTATTAGATTCTGAGATAACTAATGTCATATGATTCTGATTATTATTTGTTGATTTTACGCTAATAATTGAATAAATAATATTTTGCGTATGATTATATTTTTCAATTACCTGGGCAATAGCAGGTTTTATAACTCCATTATTATAAATATTAATAAAATACTCTTGATTCAAATCTAAATCTTGATTTCTTAAAAAATAAATTAAACTCAATATGGAGTAAACTTTCTCCCCATTAAATATAATATTTTTATTATCATATGAAATTATTTTATTGTTATAATCTATAATTGAATAAGATTTCTCTATATTTTTACCTTCTTTTAGGTTTTTATTTAAATCATAAATATAATACTCATTAGTATCGACTATCATTGATACTTCTGTTCTAAGCTTATAAAAAATATCAACAATTTTACTAGACTTTACAGAAAATGAAATCTGTTTATAATTAATGGAATCACGACTCAATATTTTTTCGTTAAATAAAGCACTACCTGCCTTGATATTATTATATTTAACTTTATATTCTAAAGATTCACTACCAATAGCCAGACTAACAAAAACTAATAAAATATAACTCATAAATTTAATCCTTGAATAATTTTATTTGTTGAACCAGAATGAGCTTTGACAAATGTGTTTAACGATAATTTAATGCTTTCTTTTTTTTCTTTATCAAGTATAAATCTGATTAATTTTTGCAAATCAATTGTATTGCTTATTAACATAGACAAGTTATTTTTTTTCATATATACAGCTTCATCTAACATTTCGCAATTAGGTCCAAATCCAATTATACAATCGTAAATAGCAGGTTCAATTACTGAATGAACTCCTCGAGTAAACCCTCCACCTATATAAGCTACATCGCTATACTTATATAGATCTGCTAAAATTCCCACAATATCAACGATTATAACATTACAACTACTTTTAACTTCAGTATATAAAGTTGAATTGAAATTAAGAATTTTTAACTTTTTGGATAAACTTTTAATTTCTTTATTGTTGATTTCATGTGGTACTAAAAAAATAGATATATTTTGTTTATCTAGATCTAAAGATCCATTTGGAAAAACCTTATTCAAACTAGATAGTATCATTTTTTCATCTATCAAATCATAGCTACCGAAAATTATATTATTAGTATTATCATATTTTTTTGGTAAAATAGACAAAATATTTTTTTTCTTTCTTTCTAAAATTTGATCAAATCTAGAATCACCAGTTATAATTACATTAGAGGTTAATTTTACAAGATTATCTTTAATCCGTTTTGAAGGAACTAGAATATAATTAATTTTTTTGAAAATGAAATTTGAAAATGAAAACAATATAGGTTTTTTCCATATAGAATTTTTATGAATATTTGCATTAATAAAGTAAATGGGAATTTTTAACAAATTACAAATTAGAATATGATTAGGCCATAAATCGTGTCTTGTAATAATATATTTATATGGTTTTAATCTTTTAAAAAAGAAAAAAGATTTCCATATAAAATCAAATGGATGATAGCAGCAGTAATCAAACATTTCACTATCTTTTTGCTGATTATAAACTGTAGGTGAGGTAAATGTTTGCAAAATAAAATATTTATTCCGGTTAATTTTTTTTAATAATGGTTTTAATTGTTCAAACTCACCTGCTGAGGCTGCATGAAAAATTAGTAATTTTTTGGAATAATCTATATTTTTTAAAACTTGAAGAAATAATTGTTTTTCATTTTTAATATGGATAAATAATTTCTGATTAAAAAACTTATAAAAATGAATGAATAAAAAGATTAGTGGTGAAAATAATAAGTATAAAAAATATATCGCCACTATATCATGTTTTGTGCTTTTAAAATTATATTAGCTAATTCTCTAAAAGAACCATCTCCACCCTTACTCTTTGTTATTATATCTGGAGAAAATATATCGAGTATAGGAGATTGACACGGCATTGCAGATAATCCAACGGTTTTTAACACTGATAAATCATTTAAATCATCACCTATATATGCAATGTTTTCGATTGATAAATTATATTTTTCTAATAAATATTTGATTCTTAGTAGCTTATCTTTTTCATTATAATATACTTCGTTAATACTTAATTTTTTAGCTCGCGATTTAAGTATTTCAATATTTTCCCATTCACTTGTAATCATCACCACAATGAAATTATTTTTTAATAATAATGATGTTGCCATACCATCATAAGTAGAAAAAGATTTCATAAGCACTCCATCAACTCCGTAATACATTTTAGCATCGGTCCAAACACCATCAATATCAGTAGCAATTAATTTAATCTTTTTTGCTTTATCTAAAATATTTTTTTCAATCATAATAAACCTTTTATTAAATTCAAATCATCCATTGTATCAATTTGGAAACTACGATAATAAGGCATTATAACAATATTTTTTTTACCACTGTATCTCAATTTGGAATTCAATAAAGATGTTTTTCTTGTAATATAAAATGCACCATTTTCTATATATTCCTCATCTACTTCTTGCCTCATTGGTCTCTTGTCAATACTCCAGTTAATTGGTTGTATATCTAAAGACCACTTTGGAATCCAGTGTTGTTTATAAACACTAAAAACTGAAGAATAATTCTCATCTTCTAACAATTTGATTCCCTTATTGATATCTGCAGCTTTTAATAATGGAGATGTTGGCTGTATAAAAACCAGTATATCAAAATTAATATTTTTTGCAAAATGTAATAATGCTTCTTCACTTTGAGAATAATCACCGGAAATATTTGTGGGCCTATCTATAACATTAGCATTAAAATTCTCTGCAATTTTTTTAATTTTAGGACAGTCTGTTGATACCCACGTTGAATCGACATCTGATTGTTGAGAAGCACTTATAGTATAGTATAGTAAAGGCTTTCCATTCACATCAATAATATTTTTGCTAGGGATTTCTTTGCTACCACCTCTTGCTAAAATAATCGATACTATTTTCATTTCCTTAATTTTTTTCTGATTTCTTTTTCTTTTTCAGTAACTCTTTTTTCACCATCACCTATTGCTAAGCTTAATTCCTTAATACCCCTTACAAGCTTAATTAAACCTTGAGGCTCAACAGAACACATCTGATCTGTACCCCACATTGTGCGATCTAATGTAATATGTCGCTCAATAATTGTGGCACCCATACAAATTGAAGCGATAGTTGTTGTTAAACCAAATTCATGTCCACTATATCCAACTGGACAATTATACTTTTTTTCTAGTGTCTGAATACACTTTAAATTTAATTCTTCAATAGGAGCTGGATATGTGGAATTGCAGTGCAAAATTGAATATTTACAATTACTGTTAGCGTTTTTAATAGCATCTACTGCTAAATCAACCTCTTCCAGCGTGCTCATTCCTGTAGAAATAATTAACTCTTTAGACTTTTTTGCTGACTCTTTAATTAATTCTAAGTTCGTTAATAAAGCAGATGGAATTTTAATAAAAGGAATATCATATTCAATTAAAAAATTTAAACTATCGATGTCCCATGGTGAAGCTGACCAATGAATATCTTTAGATTTACAATACTCATCAATCTCGTCATAATCAGACTTATTAAATTCAACTTTATATTTATAATCTAAATATGTCATTTTTCCCCATGGCGTATCTCTCATAATTTTTTTCTGATGTTCTGGTACACATACATCAGGATTACGTTTTTGGAATTTAACCACATCACAACCTGCAACTTTTGCAATATCAATTAATTGTTTTGCTATCTCTAAAGAACCATTATGATTAATTCCAATCTCAGCGATAACATAAATTTTATTATTTAAGCTCATTGTTTTTCCTCATTTATTGTATGCAATAAAAACTTTTAAGTTCCGCATAATATTATTTAATATTATAAAATAAAATTATATTTATTCATAATTTAAGCGTTATGAACCTAGATAAAAACTAATATGAGTATATTTAACAATTTAAATATTATATTCAATGAAATTAAAAGTACTTACCAGTTAAGATTTCATGAATCCCTTAAAATGCTCAATGCATTTCTGATTGTACTGGGTATACGATTTATTATTATGGGATTAAATAATCTATTTATTAATGATGAGTATTCGATACAATATATACTTTTTTATTTATCAACTTCATTGCTAATGATGGGTCTAGAAATTGGGATGATTAAATTTTATTTTAAATTTATTGATAATAAAATCAAGTCTCAATTTGAAATATTTAATTACTTTTATTTATTAAAAAAGTATTTTTCAGGATTGCTCTTTTTTTATTTAATAATTGCTATATCACTAATCCCTGGTTTACTATACCTAATCATTAAAACTAATTATGAAATTTTAAATATTATTCAAAATAGTATCGATGATGTCTATTTTCAACAGCTTGTATCATCTTACTTTACACCGTTTGATGTTATAGTTATAACGAGTCTTATTCTCATCCCTATAATATATATAATGACAAGATTATGTTTTTGGAATTATTTATTGATAGATCAGGACATCTCAGGATTAGAGGCTATCATTCAAAGTTTTAAAATAACAAAATACAGAGAAGTAGAAATTATATTATACTTTGGAATTTTTATAATTTTAAATCTATTTGGGATTTTGACAATTTTTGGAATGTTATTTACAATTCCAACAACATATTTGTTTTTTGCTAAATATAGTAGACTGCTTAAATCAGGAATTTAAATGATTAGTAAAAACAGTATAAGTTTCATCTAACAATTCTTCGACTGTTTTATTGTCTATTGCAATTGGCTTTTCAACTATAATATTAATTTTTCCTGGCTTAATATACCATCTGTTTTTTGGCTTAATATCATATAAGCCCTGAACAATAACAGGTATGATACGTGCTTTTGTATTGCGAGCTAAATGAAAACCACCTTTTTTAAAAGAATTTAATTTACCGCTCATCGTTCTTGTTCCTTCGGGTAAAATAACAATATGATAACCTGATTGAAGAACTTTTTCTGCTTCTGTTATTCCTTTAATGGCATTTTCTAAATTTCCTCTATCAATTCCTACTACCTTTAATTTTTTTAAAAATGTTTTATATACTGGTATTTTAAAGTTTTTTGATGCGGCAACGGCACTAAATTTACCTTTTAAAGCTATTGGGACAGCAAAAACATCTAAAAAACTTTGATGATTTGCCATAATAACAAAACTTTCATTTTCAGGTAATTCACCATTAATATGAATTTTACATCCAAAAACGAAAATCATAAACCTACACCATGGAATAACAATGATATATATTAATTTTGTGTAAATTAACATCAACAATAATAATATAGGTCCTATTATAAAAAAAACTAATAAGGCCCTTAAATAAATTAATATACTGTTTAATTTAATCATCATTTACTAAGTCAAATAATTTTAAAGTTGCTTTTGGAAAAGCATAATTATTGATTTTATCAAAATTTATCCATTTAATACCATCAGATACTAATGGTTTTGGTATACCAGATTCAATTGTACATTTAAAACCATACATATTAATTCCAAAATGTGAATACTTATGTTTAACAATACCGATTTTACTAGTAATTTTAACTTTCACATCCAATTCTTCTAATATTTCACGCTTTAGGCATTGTTTAAAACTTTCTTTTTTCTGTAATTTTCCTCCTGGCAATTCCCACAGCCCGCCTAATAGTCCATTTTTTTTTCGTTTAGCAATCAGTATTTTATCATTATTAATTATTAAACCAACAGATACATCGAAAGTTGGATATTGTTTGGATTTCTTCTTGAAAGAATATTTTTCTATAGATTGATTATAAAATCCCTTACAAAATTGTTTGACTGGACAAATAGAGCATTTAGGATTTTTAGGTAGACAAACCACCCGTCCCAAATCCATCAATGATTGATTAATAATAGAGGAGTTGTGTTTATCCATTAATCTAGCAATATATTTTTTAGAGTCCTTAATAATATTTTTGAAATCACTAATTCCATATATCCTCGCAATAACTCGCTTTAAGTTACCATCAATCGCAGGATATGGTTTATTATATGCAATAGACATAATAGCAGAAGCTGTATAATCTCCAATTCCTTTTAACTCAATCAGTTCATTATATGTTTTAGGAAAAACTCCATTAAACTTATTTTGAACAACTTGCGCTGTAAAAAAAATATTATGAGCACGCTGATAATAGCCCAGTCCCTCCCAAGATTTTAATACATCATCAATATTACTATGCGATAAATCTCTTACGGTTGGAAACTTTTTCATCCACGATATAAAATATGACCTTGCTGTTTTCACCTGTGTTTGCTGTAACATTATTTCTGATATCCATATACTATATACGTCTGTATTATTTCTCCATGGAAAATTATAATTTTGTGTTTTATACCAATGAGTCATTGCAATACTAATTTTATTCATTATATTCTAGTTCAAATTGCCAATTAATTTTATTTAATATATCAACAATTAAATCTTTATCTTCCATGTTGAGCTTGGAAAAAATTTTATGAAAATTATTATTAATGTTATCATTA
>CBFHVR010000014.1:0-32482 GCA_965659495.1 uncultured bacterium | reverse complement strand
TAGACCTTTGGGTTGATGATAATAGCTTGGCTTTATCAACATATGGAGAAATTAATACCTGGGATGTATCCTTAATTACAGATATGTATGAATTATTTCGTGACACAGAAACTTTTAATGATGATATAAGTAATTGGGATGTATCAAATGTAATAAATATGGGACTTATATTTTATCATTTAGATAATTTCAATCAAGATTTATCAAGTTGGAATGTTTCAAATGTAACTAATATGCATAGTGCATTTGCTTTTACTCCTTTTAATCAAGATTTATCAAGCTGGGATGTATCAAGTGTAAATGATATGAGTAGTATGTTTCAAGGTGCGACTAACTTTAATGGAGATATATCAAATTGGGATGTGTCTAATGTGACAACCATTGCAAATATGTTTTCAGGGGCACATGCCTTTAATCAAGATTTATCAAGTTGGAATGTATCTAATTTAGAAAGTATGTTTGGAACATTTAATATGGCTTCGAGTTTTAATCAAGATTTATCAAGTTGGAATATTTCTAATGTAACAGCGATGCTTTATTGTTTTGATGCAACAGCGTTATCAGAAAATAATCAATGTGCTATCCATACATTATTTTCTTCAAATGATAATTGGCCCTATGATTGGTCAGAATACTGTGGTATTTTTAAACCGGAGTCAAAATCTACTTTACAAACAGCTGTAGACCTTTGGGTTGATGATAATAGCTTGGCTTTATCAACATATGGTGAAATAAACACTTGGGATGTATCTTTAATTCAAGATATGAGCACACTGTTTAGTGATAAATTTAATTTTAATGATGATATATCAAATTGGGATGTATCTAATGTGTCAACCATGAATAGTATGTTTTCAGGAGCAAATGCCTTTAATCAAGATTTATCAAGTTGGGATGTATCAAACGTGGCTATTATGGAAGGTGTGTTTAAAAATGCAGCTAGCTTTAATGGAAATATATCAAATTGGAATGTATCAAATGTAATAACTTTATGGGAAGCATTTTATGGTGCAACTAGTTTTAATCAAGATATATCTGGCTGGGATGTATCAAGCGTACAATATATGAATAAAACATTTTCTGATGCTTCTAGCTTTGATCAAGATATATCTAGTTGGGATTTATCGTCTTTAGAATATATGAGTCAGATATTTGATGGAGCTTCGGCATTATCTAGCGAAAATAAATGTGCGATTCATAACACGTTTTCTTCATTTTCAGGTTGGCAGTACAGCAGTTGGTCAGAATACTGTGATGGTAGGTAGCTTTAAAATTTCTTTATATAATCAGTCTCAATGGTTAGATTATCAATTATGAAGAGATATATATTTTTTATATTCACCACAATTTTATTATCTCAGAATGAAGTTTCCCAATTCGACCTTCTAAAATTTGAGGACAAATATTTTCTTCCAAATAGCTATAAACCTTACAATGGAAAGATTACAGACTTTCATAAAAATGGAATTAAAAAGCATTATGGTGAATTTAGCAAAGGATATAGAGTAGGCACTTGGTATGAGTTTTATGAAAATGGTATGATTAAATCAGAACGTAAATTTAATAAATTAAATTCTACGTATACTGAATTTCATGAAAATTCAAGTATGAAAACATTTGGATTGTTTGTTTCAGATATAAAAGATGGATTATGGGTCGAGTTTGATAAAAAAGGGATGGAAACATTTAATCTTTATTATTCTGCTGGAATCTTAGATTCAATTGTTGATTTAAATAAACCTGTAGAGGTTAGTTCTATTGTAAAAGTATTAGATCCTATTCCTGATATTATTGATACTATGGTAGTTAAAAAAGATATTCTAAGAAATGGTGTTTTCAGCACATTCTATTCTACAGGTGAATTATATTCAAAACAGTATTTTAAAGAGGGTCTGTTAGATAGTAATTATATTAGCTATTATAAGAATGGCAAAAAATATAAGGAGCGTTTTTTAGATGATGGTGTTATGGTAAAACAGACCATACAATACAGCGATATTGGTATTAGACAAAGTGTATATAACGAAAAATATGAAGATAATACGTTTATAAAAGATGGTGAATATATCTCTTACCATTTAAATGGAGAAATGAATGAATTTGGATTATATATAAACGGATATAGAGCTGGCCTTTGGAATATGTTTAATCAGGATGGTAATAAAACATTCGATAAATACTACTCATATAAAACGGTAGATATGAATGAAGAATATACGGAGACAAATGTAGTCAAATTTAATGATAATGGTACTAAGTATTTAGAATATTCGGTTAATTCTTATATAATGTGTAGACCAGCTCAAGATTGCTTTAATACAGTATATGCAAATGAGGTAATGGAAGGAGATTATACTCTCTACTATGATAGCGGTACAGTTAAAGAACAAGGAAACTATTTAAATAATGTGAAAAATGGTGTATGGACTGAATATTATGTTAATGGAAATATAAAAAGTATGATTGACTTTATCGAAGGTAACGGTATGTATAAATCATTTTATGATATTCCAGATTCTAATATAGTTTTTGAAGATGGATATTACTCAAGCGATCAAAAAAATGGTAGATGGACTGAAAGAAATAAAAAGGGATTTTTAATTAGAGAATACTTTTTAACAGATGGAAAACTTGATTCAAATAAACCTATTAACATATATGCTGCAAGTGAGGATTCAACGCTTGTAGAAAATAATTATTTATCATATGAATTTTATGCTGACGGATATCCTGATGAGTATACTCAAAATGGTATCTATAAAGCATTTTATGATAATGGAAATTTGAAAGAAGAGGGTATATATAAAACTGGTAAAGTATTTAGTACATGGAATAAATACCATAAAGATGGTGAAATTATAAGTACTATAGATTATGATGATAGAGGTAATGGAGATTTTATTTCATATTATCTTGAAGGTCAGGTTTTAACAAAAGGAGCGTATACGAACTATTTAAAAAGTGGTAAATGGGTTTCTTATTTTAAAAATAAAAATAAACAGAGTATTATTTTCTATTTAAATGGTCAAATAAATCCAAATAAATTATGTTTCTATTGGTATGAAAATGGGTACAAAAAAATGGAAACATTTTTAACTACGTTCAACGATAAAATTATTTTTGATGGTAAATATATAGAATATTTTGATAATGGAATTATTTATACTGAAGGCAATCTTTCAAATGATCTTCGTGAAGGAAAATGGATTGAGTATTATAAAAGTAGAATGCCAAAATCTATTGGTAATTACAAAGCTGGAGCAAAAGTTGGGGAGTGGATTTATTATAATGAGAGTGGAGATATAATTAAGACTGATTTATATGAGTAGTAACTATATCAGTTATCCATCTAAGAATTTTTTTTTATTTACCACTTGTTTAACAAACGGTCTATCAAGTCAAAAAATCCTATCTGATTTATTTAAAAAATATAAAATAGATGGAAGTCTATTAGCAGATGTTAATCAAGTTCATTCAAATAAAATTTTAATTGTTGATAAATCTGGTAATTATGGTGATGCAGATGGGATAATAACTTCACCTTTAGATAATTTAGTTTTATTAATTAAAACGGCTGATTGTATTCCTATTTTTATTTATGATAATATAACTCGTAATTACGGGATTGTTCATGCTGGATGGAGAGGTGTCAAAAAAAAAATTCATCTAAAAGCGATTGAAAAGTTTATTGGTTTAGGTTCTCATAAAAATAATTTAAATTTTGTAATGGGACCATCAATCAAAGCGTGCTGTTATGAAGTAGGAGCGGAAATGCTTGATTATTTTGGAACTTCTGTAATCGAAAAAAACGGTTCATTTTTTTTAGATTTAAATAAATCTGTCACAAGTGATTTCGTAAACATAGGAATAGTTAAAGATAAAATAAAAATTGATAGCATATGTACTTATGAAAATAAACATTTACATAGTTTTAGAAGGGATAGAGAAAAATCAGGTAGAATGTTGTCAGTTATAGTGAATAAAAAATGAATTATTTAGAATACATATTATTAGGTGCTGTTCAAGGTTTAACTGAGTTTTTCCCAATTAGTAGTTCAGGACATTTATTATTATTAAGAAAATTATTTGGAATTAATGAAGGAGGATTGCTGATTGAAGTTGCTCTTCATTTAGGAACTTTATTATCCATTTTATTTTTTTGGAAAAAATTTATACATCAGAAAATCAATGAAACATTAAATGGTGATTTTAATTATTTATTAATAATTATTATAGGGACGATTCCTGCTGGCTTAATTGGAATTATGTTTGAAGATATAATTAAAGATTATTTTTTCGATATATCTTCAATGAATTATTTAATTATATGCTATTCTGTATTAACTATTATTATTTTTTCTACAAAATATTTTCTTAATAATAAGGGCTCAAGCATTTCTTATTTTTATGCATTCTTAATTGGGATGGCACAAGCCATGGCTATTCTACCTGGACTATCAAGATCAGGTTTAACAATCTTCATGGCATTATTGTTAGGACTATCTTTTAAAAAATCAATGCAGTTCTCATTTATGTTAGCAATACCAATACTGATTTTTTCATCTTTATATTTGATAATTAATAATATAGAATTTCTTATGTTAGATATATACTTTTTAATTGAATTAAGTATTGGAATTTTTTCTTCTTTCTTAATTGGTTATGCTGTATTGTTCATGTTAGAAAAAATTATTGATAAGGGTAGATTTTGGTTATTTTCTTTTTATTGCCTATTTATAACTTTGGTTCTTTTTTATGCAAACTAGTGTTGGCAAAGCATTAAGAACAATTTATAAAGATGGAAATAAGTCTTCATATTTTTTATTGGGTGATGATTATTTTTTACAGAATATATTTATTTCAAAATTGAAAGATTATTTAAAAAATAAATTTGAAACTAAATATTATTATTTAAATGAAACAAATGATAATGATTCGTTGTTTAATAATATTAATAGTGTTTCTTTATTTGCGAGTAATACTATTTCAATAATTAAGAATTTCAATAAGGTATCAATGAAAAATCAGTCTAATTTATTAGAATACGTAAAAAAAACAGATGAGAGCAATATACTTGTTTTTATTTTAGATGATTTTATGATAAAAAATAAATTTTCTAAGAAAATTTCTCAAATTACTGGATTAATTGATACAAGAACACCCATAAATAATCAAAAAATAAAAGAATGGGTTATATATTATTTTAAATCTGAAAGTATAAAGATAGATAATAGTTTGCTTGATTATTTAGTAAGTAATTTTGGTAATGATATTTCAACTATTATTAATGAAGTTGAGAAATATTATTTAATAAATAACAAAAAAGAAATTGATTCAAAAGCCATAGAATCTGACTATCAAAGTAAGCATATTAAGGCTTGGCATTTATTAAATGCTGTTGGTCAAAAAAAATTGGCAGAAACGATTGATGTATATAATAATTTACATATTAATGGAATTTCATCAATTCCTATTATTATGCAATTATATAATTTTTTTATGGAAATAATTTCCTCAAACTCAGGCTACAGCAGATTAAATAAAATTTTAAGCTCTAGGCTACCAAGTTACAAAAGAAATTATACTGATAATGAGATATTGAATATAATTATTGCGCTTAGAGATGTTGACGTTATGTTTAAAACATCAAGTATTAATAATGAAATAGTTATTAACTCATTATTGGTTAAAATATGTAAAGGTCATTATGACAACTAATCGTAAAACAGATGAAATTTTAATTAAAGAGTTCCAAAATGGAGATAGGAATGCTTACACTCAGCTTGTTACACGATATAGGGATAAAATTATTAGTTTTTTATACCGCTATATGCATGATATGGATTCAGCAGAAGACCTTGCTCAAGAAGCATTTTTTAAAGTATACCTTAAAAAGGACTCATATAAAGAAACATATAAATTTTCTACATGGTTGTTTACAATCGCTTCAAATTTAGCTAAAACGGAGTTGAGAAAATTAAAAAGAAGAAAAACATCTTCAATATCAGATATTAATAAAGATGGTAATAGTGATAATATTTTTACTACCGGAGATGATATAGAGAAAATAGCTAATAATGAATCAAAACTATTATTAAAAGCTTTATCTGAATTAGAACACGATTATAAAATAATTATTATTTTAAGAGAAATTCAGGAACTTTCTTATGATGTTATTAGTAGAATACTACAACTACCACTTGGTACTGTCAAATCACGTATCAATAGGGGAAAGTTAAAGTTAAGAGATATTTTAATAAATTATGGAGTTAAAAATTATAAATGATTGATAATAAATATTTAGAGAAAATAACTGATTATATAGAAAAGACATTAACCAAAAAAGATAAAATAGAATTTGAATCATATATGAATAAGGATTCAGAATTTAAAAAAATTGTTAATGATATTGAATTAAATACTTTGGCACTAAAGAAATTAGATGATATAGAAGGTCCATCTGACTTTATTGTTAAGCTTAATCAAAGAATTGATGAATATGAAAATAGCGGTCTATTTAATCAGATATCTTCCAAAATAAGTAATCTTTTCTTGAAATCTGATACTTTAACATTGTTATCAGGAGCATCGTTAATAATAATTTTATCATTCTCATTCTTTAAATTTTCAAATTCTTCAGTAAATCAGCAAATAGTAGATATGAATGATTTTAATGATTCTTCGATGGCAATCAATGATTCTGACTCTTTGAATATTGAAGATCCTGTTTTATTACTTGGCAATGACAAGTAAAAAAGTGTTAACTTACGTTAGTTATAAACAATAGTTTAATTTAAGGTTGGTAAAATTATGGCAAAAAAACAATCATTTAGTGATAAAACAGGTAAAAAAGCAGCAAGTAAAAATAGAATTAAATTAATTAGGTCTGCTGTATCAGATAAAACGGGTGCTGTAAGATTTTCAGAAGATATTTTACCAGTTCCTGATGGAAAAACTCCTGAAGCTGTTATCAAAGAGTTTATAGCGTCTAAATAACATTTCTTTTCAAAACTTTTATAAAAAGGGTATTTTATACCCTTTTTTTTTATAAATTCTAAAATGAAAACAAAAAAAGATTTATCAATAATAGTTCCCGTATTTGAAGAACAGGATTCGCTTAATCAATTATACTCAGAAATTAAAAAGAATGTTAATGATAAATATAATTGGGAGTTAATTTTTGTCAATGATGGAAGCAAAGATAAGTCTAAACAAATAATTTTAGATTTAATTGATTCAGATTCTAATGTAAAATTAATTGACTTTTTAACCAATAAAGGTAAATCAGAAGCTTTAAATGCTGGCTTCCAAAAATGTATAGGTGATATAGTTATTACTTTAGATGCAGACCTGCAAGATGATCCAGATGAGATAGAAAAATTTATATCTGAAGTAAGAAAAACAAACGGACTTGTTTCAGGATGGAAGAAAAATAGATTAGACTCCTTTTCAAAACGAATTCAATCAAAAATTTTTAATTATGTGTTAAGACTTTTAACAAGTATTAATATTCATGATTTTAATTGTGGTTTTAAAGCGTATCCTTTTGAAGCTGTTAAATTGATGAATATCTATGGTGGGTTACATAGATTTATGCCAATTCTTGTTAAAAATAATGGTTTTAAAGTATCTGAGATTGTAGTGAACCACAGAAAAAGAGAATATGGTGATTCAAAATATACAAAGTCAAGAATTTTTCACGGTTTTTTTGATTTGATTACTCTTATGTTCTTTAAAAAATATTTGACAAGACCTCTTCATTTATTTGGCTCACTTGGACTATTATTGTTTACAGCAGGAATAATTATTAACATATATTTAACTCTTAATTGGTTTAATGGTATATGGATAACTCCTTTTAAAAACCCATTGTTTTTTTTAGGTCTTCTATTACTTATTATTGGAGTACAATTTTTCTCAATTGGGTTAGTCTGTGAACTTATTGTAAATATAAATAAAAATAAAAGAATAAATATTGCTCGATACTTTAATTTTAATGAATGAAAATTGCGATTATTAGTCCTTACCCACCAATTAAAGGTGGAATTTCAAAAGAAACAGAAATAATATATTCAAATATTAAAGACACATATGATGTCAGTATAATAAGTTTTAATAGATTATATCCTAAGTTTTTATATCCCAGTGATACTCAGTATGATCATTCCATTAATATAAATGATAATAACATTAAATATGATATTGATATTTTAAATCCCATTACTTGGAATAAAGTTGCGAGATATATAATTAAAAATAAGTTTACACATGTTATTTTTAGGTACTGGAATCCATTTTTTATACCATTATACTTATTTATAAATTGGAAAATTAAAGGTAGACAATCAAATATTAAGATTTCTTGTATTTGTGATAATATATATCCCCATGAAAGTTTTTTTTTAGAAAAATATTTTATTAAAAAATTCTTTTTAAATATCGATAATTTTTTAGTTATGTCTTCAGAATCAGAAGATAAATTACGTTCTTTAATTAATCCTAAAACTAAAATAGTTAAAAGTTTTCTACCTCTAAAAGAAAATATAAACTTAAAAATTTCAAAAAAAGATGCATGTAAAAAATTAGGAATATATAATCCTCCAAAATTACTATTACTATTTTTTGGATTTATTAGAGATTATAAAGGTCTTGATATTCTTATAGATTCTCTTGATTCTATTAAAGAATTAGATATTAAGTTATTAATTGCAGGAGAATCTTATATAAAAACAGATAAAATTAAAGATTCAATTAAAAAAAACAGTTTATCAGAAATGATTATATGGCATAAAAAATATATATCAAATGAGGATATTAACTTATATTTTTCTGCTTGCGATATAGTTGTACTACCTTATAAAAAAATATCTCAAAGTGGAATAGTCCCAATGGCTTACCATTTTGATAAACTTATAGTTTGTTCTGATATTAAAAGTTTAAAAGAACATATTATTGAGACAGAGACAGGATATTTTTTTAAAAAAAATAATAGTAATCATTTATCAAGTATTATTTCTACGATTTATGAAAGTCATGATTTTAAGAAGTCTGAAGATTACATTAATAAATACAAATATAAATATTCATTTGAGAATTATCTCAATCATTTTGAGGAATTATTGTAATGGAAAAATATCCTAGAATAAATGTTTTAGTTTTAAATTGGAATGGTAAAAAAATATTAGATGATTGTTTGAAATCTATTTTGCAATCAACCTATAAAAATTATATAATTACTGTTATTGATAATGGTTCTTTGGATGATTCGATGGAAGGTATTGATAAAATATCTGATAAGATTAAGATTATAAAAATTAATGAAAATATTGGATATTCTAGAGGATACAATCATGCTTTTAAAAAACTAAAAAAAGATAATGATGATTTTTATTTTCTCCTTAATAATGATACAACTATTGATAAAAATACTATTATGTCCTTATATAATTCCGTTAAAAAGTTTGGTTTAAATACAATTTTTTCTCCTAAAATTATTAATAGTAATAATAATTCAGTTTGGTATGCTGGAGGTAAATTAAGTCCTGTAACTGGGTTATCATATCATGTAGGAATTAATTCACATGAAAATAATGTTGAATACAAGAATTCAGTTACTGATTTTGTTTCAGGTTGTGCAATGCTTATTGATAAATCAAAAGTTAATTCACTAGGTGGTTTTAATGAATCCTTTAATTTTTATTATGAAGATATAGATTTGTGTTTAAGAGCTAAGAACAATAATATTAAATGTGTATTTGTAAATAACAGTATTGTTTATCATAAAATATCAAGTTCTATGGGTGGTAGATTTAGTCCTTTAAAAAATTATTATAAATTAATTTCTTCTATAAAGTTTTTATATTTTAATAATAACTTCTTGATATTTATCATTTATTTATTAATTAATATTATTTTATTTCCCTTTAGATTGTTTTTTAAAATATTAAGTTTGCTTATATCATGAAAATAAAAGATTACTTATTTGTTTTATCTATATTATTATTAATTTCATCATTTTTATTTTATAAGCTAATAAATGGTGCTTATCTATTTACAAGTGGTGACTCATTATCACCCATAGCAGTAAAAAACGCCATTAAATTATATGCTGATTCATATAATGATTTTCCATTATGGTTTCCATGGATCTTAGGTGGTATACCAACCATTCATTCTTTTTTAAGTATTTCTAATTATTATTTTCCTCATCATTTAATGTTAATCTTATATGATTTTGGTTTATCATGGAATTGGTATTTTATTCTTCATTTAATTTTTGGAGGATTGGGTTTTTTCAAATTAATATTATTTTTTAAACAAGATAAATACACAGCTCTATTTGGATCGATATTATTTTTACTAATGCCTTATCTAACAGTTATGTTTGCTTATGGTCATGGAAGTCAAATGATGACAGCAAGTTATATTCCTTGGATTATATTATATATGTTTAAGATTTATGATGGCTATAAATTAGAAGATTTTTTATTGTTCTCAATTTTGATAGGTCTTCAATTACAAAGAGGGCACGTTCAAATATCATATTATACATGGATGATGATTGGACTTTTCTTTGTTATTAACATACTAAAATTATTTAAAAAAGATAATATCAATAAGTTAAAATTAATAAAACAAAAAATAAGTCTAATACTATCTTTAATTATTGGACTAGGGCTTTCATTATCAATATATCTACCCATATTAAACTATAGTTCTGAATCAATCAGAGGTTCAAATATTGGAGGTGGCGCTGGATTAGATTATGCTACTCAATGGTCCCTTAGTTTTAAAGAAATGTTTACTTTTATTTTTCCTTATTCTTTAGGCTTTGGAGGTTCTTTGTATTTTGGTGATTTCCCATTTACTGATTATCCTAATTATATGTCAATTTTTATAATCTTTTTGGCATTCCTTGGTTATTTTAAATCAGATTTAGATAGAAAATATAAAATATTTTTTTCCCTTACGATTATATTTTCTCTGCTAATATCATTAGGCAATAACTTCATTGAATTTTATAAGATATTTTATGATTATTTACCTTATTTTAATAAATTTAGAGTTCCTGCTTATATATTAATATTAACTCATTTTTCAATTTTAGTTTTAGCATCTTTTGGATTTGAATTATTGTTGAAGAAAATAAAAATTTCTTATCAAAATTATTATTTAATTTCACTCATTATTATATCAATATGTTATCTTCTATTTAGTCATTTATTTGTTGGAGTTGCGAATACAAATATATCTAAAATTTCTAATATGCACTTTTATGATTCGCTAAACATCATATTTGTATTAATAATTTCATCCATAACAATATATTTTTATTCAATAGATAAAATAAATAAAAAGATCTTTATCTTTATTTTAATATCTGTATTATCATATGATTATTTTAGAATTAATAAAGAAATAATATCACCAAGTAATCATATCCCACATAAAAGTATTTTAAAGAAAAATAAGTATATTGAAGATTTTAAAAAATATGATTCAATGGTTAAATACTTAAAAAATGATACATCAAAATATAGAATTATTGATTTTGTAGGTGAACAAAATAGATGGGCAAATTATCATATTGAAAATATTAATGGATATCACCCAGCTAAGCTTAATAATTATAGCTTATTTATAAATAAGATTAACAAAAAAGGATACACTCTATGGCCTGAAGGTATATTGAAATTATTAAATGTTAAGTACATTATTCTGCCATCAAAAGATTTTAACCATGCATCATTTACTAATTTAGGGCAAAAAACACTTTCTTATTTTGGTCAAAATCCTAATTACGATGGTAAAGAAGTTGGTCTCTTCATTTATGAGTATAATAATTCATCTAAAAGAATATTTTTTACTAATAAAATATTAAGTGATAAAGATAAAAGTATGAATGATATTTTAGATTTTAGTTATAACCCTGAGGACTATGTTTACATAAATGATTTGAATTTAGATGAGATAAATTTTAATACAGAAAATAGAAGCAGTAAACTAACTTATTGGTCTCCTGATTTAATTAAATTTGAAACAAATACTGATTCAGATCAGTTTTTAATTTTAAGTGAAATTTTTTATAAAGATGGTTGGTCTCTTAAATGTAATGGTAATAAACATGATATATTTGAAGTTAATGATATTGTAAGGGGAATAAAGATTCCTAAGGGTGAAAATTATTTTGAAATGGGATTCTATCCTTCTGATTTTAAATTAGGGTTTCAAATAACAAAATTTATTCTAGTTTTAATTGTTTTAGCTTTCATATATTTGTTACGCAAAAGGTATTATGGTCAGAAATCATAAAGATATAAATAAAATAAAGTTTGGGATTTTTTTTACAGTTATAATCCTAGCTTTTATATTTTTTTTAATTAACTCATTTATAATTAATCAATTAAGAAATGAGCTTAATAATCAAGTTAGAACAATTGCAAATATTTATCATGAGAAGTTAACAACTGAAAATGTTGATTCTCAATACTTGCTAGATACTTTACTTCCCTTGATTAATGAATTAAAAATTCCAATGGTAATTTCAACAAAGAAAAATGATGGAACATATACTTATCAACATTTGAATTTAAAGTTTAATAATAATAATAATAATATTGAAGATACTGTATATAGAATGGATAAAAATAATAATCCATTAACGGTGATGGAAATTGATAAAATACCAATAATAAGAATTCATTATGGTGATTCAGTATTGATTAAGAATATTAGATGGATACCTTTTGTTGAATTTGGGTTTGCTTTCATAGTATTAGTTTTTATGTTTTTAGGTATTAATTTGATTTGGTCAAATGAGAAAAACTCTGTTTATATTGGAATGGCAAAAGAGACAGCTCACCAATTAGGTACTCCAATTTCGTCATTAATGGGATGGGTTGGGTTACTTGAAGAAGATCCTAAAGATAAAGATAAAATTTATAATTCAATGAAACATGATCTTAGAAAATTAGAAAATATATCTGATAGATTTAATAAAATTGGATCTATACCAAAATTTTCACACTTTAATCTTATCGAGACTATGACAGATGTAATTGAATATTATAAATCAAAATTACCTAAATCTAGTAAAACAGTTATAGATTTTGATTTTCCTGATCATAATTTAAATATCAATGGAGATAAAATATTATTATCATGGGCTTTTGAAAATTTAATAAAAAATTCTATTGATTCAATTAAATCAGAGAATGGTAAAATATCTATAAGTATCAAAAAAGATAATAATAGAGTTATAATTTTATTTATAGATAATGGTTTAGGTATAACTAGAGATAATAAAAATCAAATTTTTAAACCAGGATTTAGTACAAAAAATAAAGGTTGGGGGATAGGTTTAAATTTAACTAAGAGGATAATTGAGTATATCCATAAAGGTAAAATCAAACTAAATAAATCAGACCAATATCAAACAATCTTTGAAATAAATTTAGATCTTTCTGTTTCTTAAAAAAGTTGGGATATCTAGATTTTCACCAAATTGTAACATATTATCTTTATTCTCAACATTTTTTACTTCTTCCGCTGGTTGTTTTTCTTCTTCTTTAATATCAGACATACTTTTACTTAGATTAACTTCATTATTAATTGTATTCTGTTTTGATTCTTCAATGGTTGTAGAGTGCATTAAGTATTTATTTGTGATATTATCATCTTGATTATTATCATAGAATTCTGGTTGTTCATTATTGTTTAGTCCTGTTGCTATGACAGTTATTTTTATTTCATCACTTAATTTATCATCAATTACACATCCAAGAATTACATTTGCATCTTCACCAGATTCTTGATAAATAATGTTTGATGCTTCATCTAATTCTTTCATTTTCATATTTTTTGGACCTGATACGTTTACCAGAAGTCCTTTTGCTCCTTTTATACTAGCATTTTGTAACAATGGAGAATTAATTGCTTGTTGTGCTGCTAGTATCGCTTTTTCTTCACCTTTAGCGCTTCCACTACCCATTATAGCATCACCCATATTTTTCATAATTGTACTAACATCAGCAAAATCAAGATTTATCAAACCAGGCTTATTGATTAAATCTGATATTCCTTTTGTTGCTTCATTAAGAACAGTATCTGCAAGTTGAAATGATTGAGTAACCGTAGTATCATCAGAAGCAATTTCGAGAAGTGTTTCATTTGGAATAATAAGAAGAGTATCGCAATTCTTTTTCATTTCCTTGATTCCTTCGAGTGCTCTTTTCTTTCTTATAGGACCTTCAAAAGCAAAAGGTTTTGTAACAATACCTACTGTCAATGCTCCTAGTTCTTTTGATAATTTCGCAATTTCAGGTGCTGCACCCGTACCTGTTCCACCACCCATTCCGGCAGTTATGAAAATCATATCTGCTTGACCGAGCTCTTTTAAAATTACTTCTTTATTCTCTTTTACAGCTTCTTTCCCTATCTCCGAATTTGCTCCTGCACCAAGTCCTTTTGTTAATTCTTTACCAATTTGTAGTTTTTTTTGTGAATTATTATTCTCTAAATCTTGAGCATCAGTATTAATTGCTATAAATTCTACAGAATTCATACCATCGCTAATCATTCTATTCAGCGCGTTTCCGCCGCCACCTCCAACTCCTACTACAACTATTTTTGCTTTTTGTTCTGATAGATTTGCTGGTTCAAATAACATTTTATCTCCTTTTTTTAATTTATTTTTTTAAATACATTTTTTAGTTTATTAATAAATATATTTATTGATGAATTTTTAATACTTATTTCAAATTGTTCGTTTAAATTATTCTTATTTTCTATGACATATTTAATTATTCCTATTCCTGTAGCGTATCTTGGATTATTTATTATATCTGCTTTTCCATTTATAGTATCAGGAATACCTATTTTTACTGGCATATTAAAAATTTCTTGTGCTATATCAGTTATCCCACTAAGTGAGGCACCACCTCCTGTAAGTATTATTCCAAATGTAAAATCTCCATCATAATCACTTCTTTTAACTTCATTTTTTGCTAGATTAAATATTTCATTTACTCTTGGTTGTATAATAGATGCTAGATATTTTTCAGATATTTCTTTATCTTCTCTTCCATTTGTACCCAATATTTTGATTATTTTTTGATCATCAGCTAGAGATTCCTTTGCTATTCCATTTTTACATTTTATAATTTCAGCATTTTCCAAAGATGTATTTAATCCATAAGCAATATCTTTTGTTAAGTTTTCACCTCCAAGTGGAATAGCTCCAGTGTGAATAATAGAATTATTATTAAAAATTATTATATCGCTTGTACCTCCTCCAATATCTATTAATATAGATCCTAACTTTTTTTCATTAATATCTAAAACAGATGCTGATGATGCTAAAGGTTCGATTATAAAACCATCAATATCTAATCCACATTCTTCTATACATGTTTTTAAATCATTTTCTATATTTCTTGCAATAGTTACTAAATGAACATTTGCCTCTAATCTATTCCCAGATAATCCTAGTGGGTTTTTAATGCCTTGTCTTTCATCAACTTTAAATTCTCTAGATAATGTATGAAGAATTTTTCTTTCAGGTGATAAGTTGATTGCTCTAGAATGCTCTAAAACCTTATCTATATGTTTCTGTGTTATTCTTTCACCAGCAGGATTTCTATAATCTCCGTTTATTATAGATATATTCCCCGTGCAATTAATTCCCTTTATGTGATCACCTGTCAGTCCTACGAAAGCAGATTCAATTTCAATTTTTGCTTGTTTTTCAGCTTGCTTAACAGCTTTGCCAATTGATATAATTGTTTCACTTATGTCAACAACTATGCCTCTTTCTAAACCAAATGAGCTACTTTGTCCAAATCCAATAATATTTATAGCACCATCTTTTTTTTCAGCAATTATTACAACTATTTTTGTTGTTCCTATGTCTATTCCTGATATTATTGTATTTTCATTCATATTATTATATACTCTTTTCTTTAACAACTATTTGATTGGGTATTATTAAATTCACATATTCATATGTATCAATCGGTTTATTAGTATTCTGTTGCAAAAAATTAATAAGTTTTGTTGTGCTATAGTTAATATGGTTTATATCGAGTTTAATTATTGTTCTATTATTTGTTGTATAATGAATTTCATTATTATTAATTCTAACTTCAGATATTGAACTGTATAATGATTTAGAATTATTAAGAATATTTATTAAAGAATTTGTTATATACTTTATTTTATTTTCATCTTTAAAATCGGATACTATGATTGGTACTTTATAATAGTTTAATGCTCTTAAGTCTGCTTCAATCTTATTTAGTTTATAATCATATAAATAATATTTAGATTCTTCCTCAAATAGTACAATAGGAGTAACTTCATTAATATTAATAAATATACTTGATGGGAATGTTGTAAATATTTTAGAGGATTGAATATAGTCATTTTTATTAATTGATTCTTTAATTTTTGATATATTTACGTTTAAAATATTTTTGTTTTCTAGTTGTTCTTTAATAATATTTTCTATTTCAATACTGTTTATAAAATGATTATTATTAATAGTAATATGTTTAATGTTAAATGATTTGTCATTGATGCTATATATCATTAACAAAACTATAATTGATAAAGATGAAAAGATAAAAATTGTATTAATAACTTTTTCAAGGTTAATTTTTTTCATATTTCTCCTCTAATATTTTAATAACATCATAAACGATAGAATTTATTTTACCTGCACCCATAACTAAAATAATATCATTTTTGTTTATTTCATTTTTTAAATAATTAGCAATTTTATTTTTATTTTCAATAAGAATATGATTTTCATGTCCTAATGAATTGAGTTCATTAGTAATGATTTTACTTGTTATATTTTCTATCGGTTTTTCTCTTGAGCCATAAATATCTGTAATTATTATTTTATCTGATAATTGAAGTGCTTCGGCAGTTTCTTTTTTAAATTCTGAAGTTCTTGAATATAAGTGTGGTTCATAAATACTAATTAATCTATTATTCCAACCAGATTTGATAGCGTCTATTGTATATTTAATCTCAACAGGGTGGTGGGCATAATCATCAATAATCATTATATTATTTTTTGTATTTTCATACCTTATTTCAAATCTTCTTTTAACACCTGAGTATTTTTTTAATGATTTTTTAATATTATTTATTGAAATATTCATATCTAATGATAAAGTAGTTGCTGCGAGAGCATTGTATACATTATGAAGTCCTGGGCATTCAATTTCTAAATTAAAATCATCATAAATTTTTGAAACAATTTTAAATGAGGATTTATTTTTGTAAAATTTTATATCTTTGGCCATAATATCAGAATCATTATTTATTCCAAAGGTTATAGATGGTTTATTGATTTCATTTGATATATCTACTAAATATTTCGAATCATTATTAATTGCCACCTTGCCATAAAATGGAACGGAATTTGCATATTCACAAAATGTATTTTTTAAATTCTTTAAATTTTTATATGTATCCAAATGTTCTTTATCTAGATTGTTTAAAATAGCATAAGTAGGTTTTAAAGATAAAAAACTTTTATCAAACTCATCTGCTTCTACAACGATAAAATCTCCATTGCCTGATATGTTATTGCTGTTGAATTTATTAACAATACCTCCAATAATTAATGTTGGGTCTAATTTTGATTCATATAATATTGATCCAAGCATAGATGATGTTGTTGTTTTTCCATGTGTGCCCGCAACTCCTATACTTGTATCTTTTATCTTAATTAGTTCTCCAAGCATTTGTGAACGTTTCATTATTGGAATATGAAGTTCTTTACTACTGATAATTTCAGTATTATTTTTTTTTACAGCAGATGAATAAACGACTAAATCTTGGTTTTTTATATTAGAGCTATCATGCTTATTAAATACTTTTATTCCAATTTTTGATAAATATTTTGTTCTCTCTGAAATTGAAATATCTGAACCTGTTATTTTAAAACCATGATTGTATAAAAACTCTGCCATACCACTCATTCCAATGCCACCAATACCAATAAAATGTATTTTCTTTGATTTGTTAAATAAATTCATTTTACACTTTCTAAAATCTTATCAACTATTAGTTTTGTTGAATCGTTACTTGAAAACTGGCATATATTTTTTTCTAATTTTTTAATATTTTTTTTATCACTTAATAATTGTGAAATTGTTTTTTCTAAAACACCTTTAACTAAATCTTTTTGCTTTAAAGATATACATGCTTTTTTTTCTTCTAAATACATACTATTGATTTCTTGATGATTATCTGCAGCAGAGGGAAGAGGTATAAATATTGTTGCTTTTTTCATAAACGAGAGTTCACTAATTGATATTGCTCCTGATCTTGATATAACAATATCTGCAGAAGAATATGCTGTTGACATATCGTTTATGAAAGGTGTAATTTTTATTGATTGATGTTTAATTTTTCTGATTTTTTTAATATCATTAAATCCACATTGCCAGTAGATTTGAAATTTGTTAGTTATAAAAAAATTAATTTTATCATAAATGTAATTATTTATTGCTCTTGCTCCCTGGCTTCCTCCTAATATAAGTATTAGTTTTTTAGTAGTATCAAAGCCAAGCTTTTCTTTGCATTTTGATTTATTATAATTTTTTAAATTGGTCATAATAGGGTTACCCGTAAATAAAGATTTTCCTATTAGCATTTTTTTTGTTTCTTTGAATCCTAAAAAAATATTTTTTGTTTTATTATTTAATTTTCTTGTAATTAGACCTGGTATTGAATTTTGTTCTTGAATCATAATTGGAATTTTAAATAATATACCAGCTAATAAAGGTAATCCAGAAGCATACCCACCTGTCCCAATTATTGCCTTAGGTTTATATTTCATTATCAAAAAAATTGAATGTATATAAGATATTATGAATCTCAATGGAAATAAAAAATTTGTAAATATACTTCTTACAGACAGATGCCTTTGAATACCTTTTATATTTAATAAGTAGTGTTTTAAGCTATTTTCTTTGAAATATTTTTTTTCGATCCCATGCTTTGATCCTATATATATTATTGAACAATTATTATTAGCTAATTCAGTACCAATAGCAATTGCAGGGAATAAGTGACCTCCAGTTCCACCACCTGATATAAATATAGTTTTACTCATATGAAACAGCCTTATATTTATAAAGATTAGTATATTTAGAAATATTTAGAAGTATACCTAAAGAAAATAAATTGAATAATGTATGAGATCCCCCATAGCTAAAAAAAGGAATAGCTAAACCAGTTGTCGGAATAATTCCAACAACATAACAAACATTAATTAAAAAATAAATTAATATATTTAGTGTTATTCCAAGGCTTAGCATAGAACTAAATATATCAGGCGAAAACTTACAGATTTTTATTCCGAATGAATATAAAGATAGAAATAAAACAAACATAAAAAGTATACCAATAAATCCAAACTCTTCTCCAATTATAGGTAATATAAAATCAGTATGAACTTCAGGCAGGAAACCTTCCTTGATAATACTTTTATCAAACCCTACTCCATTAAATCCACCATTACCTAATGCATTTAAAGCATTTTCTGCTTGTTGATTTGATTCTCCATTCCACCACGTATAGAAACGTTTTCTTTGAAAGTCTTTCAATAATGTTATTGCTAATACTAAACCTGATATTGCTGGATAGAATAAATATTTTAAATTAATTCCAGCTGTAATAAGTATTAATGAAATAAGAATTAAGATTGTAAATGTCGAGCTTAAATCTGGTTGACATAAAATTAATAATAAAGTTATCGATAGATAGGGTAAATATTTAGTTAGTAAAATCTTGATATTGTTAATTTTTTTTTTATTATTTTCTATAAATTGAGCTGTAAAAATAATCAAACATAATTTTGAAAAATCTGAAGTGGTGATAATATTTTTCCCATTAACTATTAAAAATCTATTTGTTGAACTCCCTTCATTAAAAAAATATGCACATAACATTATTATCCATGAAAATAATAATAGTTTAGTAGCATTTTTTTTGAAAAATTTAAAATTTATTTTATAAGCAGTCATAAAAGCTAAGAATCCAATCAATAGCCTTATAATATGTCTTTTTATATAGAATGCTGAATCACCAAATTTATTAAATGCTATTGTGCTACTAGCACTAAAAAGCATAAGAGAACCAATAGCAACCATAGCAATAATTACATATATAATTGGTTTTTCGTAAATAAATTGTTCTTTTTTCATTTAAGCATAGTATTCATTAATTATTTTTTTAAATTGATTTCCTCTATCTTCAAAATTTTTAAATTCATCAAAACTTTTAAATCCTGGTGAAAAAATTATTGATTTGCTATCTGATGAGTATTCTATAGATTTTAAAATAGCTTTTTTAAAATCATTTACATATATAGATTTTTTATTTACTTTTAATAAATCATTTACATCTTTACCTACATCTCCAAAGCAAATAATTTTATAAATATTATTTGATTTAGTGATTTCTAATATTTTTTTTTGATTTATTTTATTTTTAGAGTAGCCTCCAATTAAAAGTATAATTTTATTACTAAAACTATTAACTGCAGATTTCATTGAATCTAGATTTGTACCTTTTGAATCATTTATAATTATGAATTTATCTTTTTTGTAAACAGTTTCCATCCTATGCTTTAAAGGTTTAAAGCTTTTAATTGATTTAGCTATATTTTTTATTTCAATATTGAATAATATTGAAATTTCTATGCAAGCTAAAATATTAGATAAATTATGTATCCCTATTAAACCTGTTTGATTTTGATCAATTATTTTTTTATTTGTTTGTGAGCAATATATGGTATCTTTATTAATATAGAATTTATTTTTATTCTTTATTGAAAAAGGTAAAGAATTTAACTTTTCTTTGAATATACCATTTAAATTTTTATCGTCTTGATTATAGACAATGAATGAATCTGGGTTATGATTTTTAACTATTTTTAATTTTTGATTTGTATAATTATTAAAACTCCCATGTCTATCAATATGATCTTCAGTTATATTTAAAATACATGAAATATAAGGTTTGAATGATAAAATATTTTCTAGTTGAAAACTACTTACTTCAAGAATGTGGATTGATTTATTCAGTTTGTTTTTTAATTCTTTAAGTACATTATTAGAAAATGAAATACCAATATTTCCTCCAAGAAAAACATTTTTATATTCATCTTTGAATATATGGTAAAGCATTTTCACAACAGTTGATTTCCCATTAGACCCTGTTACAGCAACTAGCGGAGATTTAGTAAACCATGATGCAAATTCAATCTCACTAATTATAGGTATATTTGATTTCTTCAATTTATTAACTATATTATTATTATTTGGATTAATCCCAGGACTTATAACAACCAAATCAGAGTTGATGCATTTTTTTGTATGGGAGTACTCTATATCAATTTTTTTATCTATTTGTAATGGTTTTTTAAATTTTTTATTATTACTTATAAGTACTTTTGCATCTTTGTAAATTGCAAGATTAGATGCCCCAATACCACTTATACCTGCTCCGAGTATTGTAATTTTCTTATTTTTAATTATATTATTCTTGAAAATCATTGAATTTTAAATGTTGTTAATGATAAAAGTGCAAGTATAATACCAATAATCCAAAATCTTACAACTACATGGTTCTCATTCCATCCTGATAATTCAAAATGGTGGTGAAGAGGTGCCATTTTAAAAAAGCGCTTTCCTTTTCCAAACTTCTTTTTAGTGATTTTAAAATATATTACTTGTATTATTACTGATAATGATTCAATTACAAATACTCCACCAATAATTATTAGTAATATCTCTTTTTTCAATAATACTGCTAGTGTTCCAATTGCTGCCCCTAGTGATAAAGAACCGACATCGCCCATAAATACTTTTGCAGGATATGCATTAAACCATAAAAAACCAATACAAGCACCAATTACTGATAAACAAAAAATAAATAATTCTCCGCTATTAGGTATAAATATAATATTTAGATAATTACTATAATCTAATCTTCCACTAGCATAAGCAATAGCACCTAAAACTAATACTGATATAGCGACAAGTCCTGTTGCTAAACCATCTAAACCATCTGTTAAATTAACTGCATTTGAAGTTGCTGTTATAATTAAAATAACAAGGGGTAAATAAAGATATTTAATATCTAAAAAACCATTTGCAATAAAAGGTATGGAAATACTAGATGAACTAATATTAGCTATAATATTATTATTATTTATAATATTATATGCAATAGGTGAGTTTTCATTAAGTATTAAATAAGAAACTAATATACCCAAAAATATTTGTCCAATTAGTTTATATCTAGCTATTAATCCTTTGGCATAACTTTTCTTTATCTTCAAGTAATCATCAATAAATCCAATTATTCCCATTATGGTAATTGATATTAAAATTGTTACTATAAAATTATTGCTGAGATCAGCCCAGAGAATCGTGGGAAGGATAATTGATAAAAGTATAATTATCCCTCCCATCGATGGTGTACCTTCTTTACGAAGGTGAGAATCAGGCCCGTTTTTTCGGATTTTTTCACCAAAATGATGAAAGTTAAGTGTGCGGATTATTATTGGCCCGATGAGGAAACTTATGATTAGTGCAGTTATAGCTGCACCTGTAGCTCTAAAAGATATATATTGCACAATATTTAAGCTTTTATGTAATAATAAGTAAATCATTAATTCTTAATAAATAAATTTTCTAATTTCATACTTCTTGATCCTTTTAAATAAATCAAATCATTTTTACATACCAAATTATTTAACTCATTCTTCAACTTATTTTTATTGTAATAATGTTTTGAATATTTTTGCTTATGAATATTTTTATGAATATCTTTGCTAAGATTTCCATAGGTTAAAATGATATCGATATTTGATTCATTAAATGTATGTGCTAATTTATTATGTTCATTTACTTCTATATCACCTAATTCTAGCATGTCACCTAAAATAAATATTTTTTTCCCATTAATATTTATATTTGAAAATCTATCAATTGCAAATTTTACTGAATTTGGGTTTGCATTATACGAATCATCAATCAGTGTGAATTTGTTGAGTTTCATATAATTACCTCTACCAATCGAAGGAGAAAATGACTTCAAAGAATTTTCAAATTCTTGATTACTTATTCCTAAATAATTACTTATTATATAAGTTGAAAGAATAATATCTTTTAAATATGCAATCTTTTCAGGTATGGATATTTTTTTATTATTTATTAATAAATAATTATTAATTAATTTTGCATTATTCCTATAACCAAAAGATATGATTTTTCTATTATCAATAGAATCTTTTATTTCCAATTGATCAGAATTTATAAAAATTGTACCATTAGATTTGGTTGATATATATAATGCATATTTAGTATCAAATAATTCTTTAAATGATTTATAATTTTTGATGTGAGCATTAGAAATATTTGTTATCAAGCTATAATCTGGACCTATGATTTTGCATAAGTGCTTTATTTCATTAGGTTTACTAGCTCCGTATTCAAGAATACTATAATCATCATTTAATCTTGATGATAAAAAAGAAATTGGGAAGCCTATTAAACTATTATAGTTTCCAATTGTTTTATTGCAATTAAATTTATTATCTAATAAATGATATAATAGATTTTTAGCTGTTGTTTTCCCATTTGATCCAGTTATTCCAATAATCTTTGATTTTGAAAGTTCTCTCCATTTTCTAACTAATTTATGAATTTCATTTTTTATTGATTTAGTTTTTATAACATTTTTATTATTTGTATTTACTTCGCTAAAACTTACTATCGCTCCATTTTCAATAGAATCATTAATAAACTTATGTCCATCGTAATTTTCACCCTTTATAGGAAAAAAAATATCATTTTTCATAACTTTTCTTGAATCAATAGATACTCCATTAATTGTAGATATCTTATTATTAATGTGTATACTATTGAACATTTTTATAAAATTTTTTTTGTCTTTAATTTCTATTCTCATTAATATAATCTTTTACTATTTTTATGTCAGAATGATTTAATCTTTTATTTTTTATTATTTGATGTTTCTCTATTCCTTTACCCAGAATTAAAATAATAGAATTTTTATGTTTTAATGCTGAAATTATAGCTTTTTCTCTATCTTTAATGATTTCATATCTTGTATTTGATATTCCAGAACAAATGTTATTAATAATTTCATTCTCATCTTCAAATCGAGGATTGTCATTTGTGATATAAATATTATCTGAGAATCTACTAGCAATTTCACCCATTATTTTTCGTTTGCTTTTATCTCTATTTCCACCACATCCAAAAACGGTAATTATCTTTTTATCTTTATCTTTTAGTTCAAAAATATTCTTAAATATATTAAGGTATGCATCTGGTGTATGAGCATAATCAATAATAACAGTATTATCTTTAAAGTTATATTTTTCTAACCTACCTGGAACATTGTGGAAATTTTCTATTGACTTCGTGATTTCACTTATACTTATGCCAAGCTTTAAGGCACATAATATTGAAGCGCTTAGATTGTATAAATTAAATTTACCTATTAAGGGTGTTTTTATTTTTATTTGACTATCTTTATATCTCATTACTGCTTTAGAATAATCAATATTAAGTATATACTTTTCAATACTTAAATCAGCATTTTTATCAAATCCATAAGTCAAATAATTACATTCAATTTTATTTATTATCTTCTGCGTGTATGGATCATCATAGTTTAGTATTGCCAGTGAGTTTTTATTTAAACCTGTAAACAATTTTAATTTTGCATTAAAATAATTATTGATTGATTTATGAAAATCTAAATGGTCGTGCCCTATATTAGTAAATATAGCAATATTTACTTCAACATCAGTTGTTCTAAAAAGCTCTATAGCATGAGAAGATATTTCCATTGGTACATATTCTATACCACCTTTTTTTATTATATCGAGTATTTGTTGCAACTCTATTGATTCAGGTGTAGTAAAACCTGTTGATACCATACCAGAAGGAGTATTAAAGCCTAATGTTCCAAGTGAGCTACTAGTTCTATTATTTGATTTAATTATATCATCAATTATTTGAGTTGTCGTAGTTTTACCATTGGTCCCAGTAATTCCAATTATATTGAGATCTTTTGAAGGATTGTTATAATAGTTAGCAGCTACCTTTGACATTATTTTTCTAGGGTTTTCAACTTGTAATATGGGTACTAAATTTGTTATTGGTGCTCTACCATTTGCAATGATTGCGCTTGCACCCTTATCAATTGCTTCAAGAATATAATCGTGTCCATCTTTATTTTCTCCACTAATTGCAATAAATAAGCTGCCATTTTTTACTTTCCTTGAATCATATGTTATATTTATAATTTCTCTATCATCTGGACAGCCTCTAAAATCAATATTTTTTAGTAATTCATTTAATTTCATTATATAGATAGCTTTATTTTACATATTTGGTCTTTTTTTGTTCTTATACCTGGCTTCAAAGATTGCCAAACAACTTTGCCTCTGAGCGTATTTGGGTTTAGCATAATTCCATTTTTGCTCGCTAATGAAATTGCTTCCTTCAATGTTTTACCTTTTAGATTTGGCATGATATCTTGTGTCGTGAACTTATCATATGATATATGTTTTATTGAATTTTTTATTTTTTTTATAGTGTCACTTTTTGCAATCATAGTTGGTGTTCTATTTAAAAATGATTCATCATTAATTATAATACGATTTATAATTTTTTTAGCTGTTGGAACTGCGCTTTCATTAGACCAGTGTTTTCCATATTCAGGAGAATCAATAGATATAATCATTATATATTTAGGTTCATCAATTGGAAATACAGATGCAAAAGAAGAAATAAATTCATTTTTAGAATATTCTCCATTTGTAAATTTTTGAGCGGTTCCTGTTTTTCCTCCAATTTGATAACCATTCAAATTTAAATTCTTTGCTGTTCCTTTCATTACTACTTCATTAAGGTTTTCTAAAATTTTATATGAAATTTCATTACTAACTACTTTGCGAATAGGTTCGATATTTCTATTATAAATAATACTATCTTCTACTGATATATTTTTAATTATGTGCGGTTTAAGAAGATATCCACCATTAGCTATTGATGAGTAAGCAAGTGCAAGTTGAATATTAGTAACCCCAATTTCTTGTCCTATAGAAATATATGTTTTAGAACATTTTGACCAGTTTTTTATATTTCTTAATATGCCTTTGGATTCACTTTTAAGTGGTATTCCAGTAACTGAACCAAAGCCTAAATTTTTGCATATTCTATAAATATTTTCATTTTCTATTTCTTGAGTTATTTTTGATATTCCTATATTGCTAGAATGAATAAATATTTCATTGATTGTAAGAGAATCATGTTTTTCATGATCATTCAATTTTTTACCATTTTTTAAATAGTATTCTCCGTTTTCACAATAATACTTTTTATCTAAAGATAACTCTTTTTGATAAGCAGCTATTATAGGTATTATTTTAAATGTTGATCCAGGTTCATATGAATCTGTTATTGATCTGTTTTTGAAATCTTCAAAGCTGTAGTCGCTATAATTATTGGGATTATAATCAGGAATTGAAGCAATTGATATAATATCTCCTGTAAAAGGATCCATTATAATACCGTTTGCAGACTTAGCTTTTGTATTAATGTAAGCTTTTTTAAGCTCGTCTTGTAGAATCTGCTGAATATCAATATCAATAGTTAGCTGAACTTGACTTCCATTTAAATTGGTTGTTTTATTCTGACTGAAGAATTGACCTTTGACACCCTTTTTAAGTTTAGTTTTCAAAGTATCTCCAGATAATAAGGTATTTAGACTTTCTTCAATGCCGCTTTGTCCTATACCATCCTCATTAACAAATCCTAATGTTTGAGATGCTAAATTATTATATGGATAAAACCGTTTATTTTTTTTTGTGTATTGTAGTCCTTTAATTTTTCTTTTAATAATATTATTGCAATCAGTATAGAGAATGTTTTTTTCAAGGACTACATAGTTAGATTTTTTGTCTAAAATTTTTCTGTAGATACTATCTGATTTATTAAAATTATCTGAAAATAAATTAATTATTACTTCTTTGTCGAAAGGTTTTTTTGTATTTATCCAAAATGTATATTTTGAGATAGTTTGTGATAATACTTTATTGTTTTTATCTGATATTTCACCACGTAAACCATATCTATTTATAGTTTTAAAACCTTTATTGGTTACAATTTTTTTAAAGGTATCTTTTTGAATAATTTGAATATTAAATATCTTTAATATTAGAATTAAACTAAGAAAGTAAATTCCAATTGATAAACAATTAATGTTTCTTGAATATAATTGGAAAAATTTTCTCATTCTGAAATTGATATCAATAATGTCTCAGGAGTTACTGAGACCATTCTATTTTTGAGTGTTTTTTGGATATATTCGTAGCTTGTAAAGTAATTTCTAGAGCTTTGAAGAGATTTGACTTCATCAGAATGAGCAAAAAAAGATGAATTTAGTTGTCTTATTTCTAATTGAGTTTCATTTATTTCATTTTTAATACCAACTGATAGCAAAAAAATTGAACATGATATGACTATAAAAAAAGTGTAAAATATAAAATCAATCATTCCATAGCTTTGATTCTTTATCATAAAGTTCTTTCTGCAACTCTTAGTTTAGCGCTTCTTGCTCTATTATTGTTTGTATCTTTATTTAAAATTGGTTTTTTTGTGATTAATTTAAATTCCTTATTAAAATTTTGATACTCTATATCATATGTATTATTTTTGTAAATTGTTAAACTTTTAAAAAAATGTTTTATAATTCTATCTTCAATTGAATGAAATGATATTATTGCAATTCTCCCTCCTTTTTTTAAATAATCAAGGGTAGATATAAGTGTTTTTTTG
The DNA here is from genome assembly GCA_965659495.1 of uncultured bacterium. Taxonomy (GTDB): domain Bacteria; phylum Fidelibacterota; class Marinisomatia; order SCGC-AAA003-L08; family D37C17. The sequence continues at coordinate 4,577 of CBFHVR010000014.1, read as the reverse complement.
ATAATTTCTATTTCATTATTGACAACCATTCTAATTGCCTGGAATATTTGCGATAAAACTTTGTAGCTATCACTCTTTATAATTTCATTTATTGCATTTCTTAAATCAAATGTAGTTTCAATTTTTTTAAATTTTCTATATTCTACAATTTTTTCTGCTAAATATTTAGGGCTCTTTAAATTTGTATATTCCTTCAGTGCAAAAGTTAAATTTTTTAAGTTTATACTATTGATTATGTCTTTAGCAGAAGGTTGGTTATTATCTTTATTATTAAATCTCATATCTAAAGGTGCATTTTTCATATAAGAAAAACCCCTTTGCTCTGAATCAACTTGATGAGAGGAGATACCAAGATCAAAAAGAAAGCCATCAACTTTTTCGATACCCATTTTCTCTAATATTTGAGGAAATGCACTATATGAATTATTGTGCAGAGAAAAATTATCATGTTTTACTAGCTTTTTTTTTGTTTTTTCAAGAGCATAGGGGTCTAAATCTATACCAATAAGTTTGCCATCAGAATCTAATCGTTCTAAAATACTTTTAGAATGCCCACCAAAACCAATAGTACAATCCATGTATATCCCCTTTGACTTTATATCAAGTAAATTGATTACCTCATCCTTCATTATGGGGATGTGATAATTCATGTGATAACTTTAAAAATTGATTTTATCTGCAAGATCTTCAAAATCTTCATTTGATAAAAAGTCTTTCTGTTTTTCAAACTTATTTAAGGTGTTTTTATTCCACAATTCAATTTTTTTTAGCATACCTATTACTATTACTTCCTTATCTATATTTGCATAATTTAATAGTATATCCGGTATGGCTATTCGTCCTTGAGAATCGAAGGTTACATAATTTGCATATCTTACTATATTCCTAATAAAATTTCTATTTTTATTATTTATACTGCTTAAGGATGATAATTGTTCTTCTACAATCTTCCATTCTTCAAGTGGGTACAGGAAAAGGCACTTATCAAAACCTCGACTTAGAACAAATGTTTTATTATTATTAGGATGAAGCGAATTCCTGAACTTTGCAGGAATGCTCAGTCTATTTTTTTGATCCAATAAATTATAATATTCTCCAGTAAAGGACATTTATCTATACCTACGTTATGTTATTTTTTTTAAAAGATTGGGAATGTTCCCCACACTTACCCATTATTATATTAATATTCCCCATTATAAAGCAATAAATAATTAAAAAATAATTATCTCAATTATTAATCATAGAGGAGATACTTATATATAAGTAAGTTAAGGTTTTATTTAGGAATGTAATTATTTAGAGTAAAACTCTAAATATAGTTGTTTTTTTTGTGGATCGAACGAACCTCTTATTGAGTAATCTTCTTTTCCAAGGTATTTATTAATGGAATTATTATTAATTGCCACTTGTACATGCTTAGCGCTTAATAAATCGAAATATATATTATTGGAGAAAGTATATTTTATTAATTCTCCTTTTTTGACAATCAAGTTACATTTTTCAACTCTATCTCCATCTTTATCATTATAGCTAATATATATTTTAGTATTTTCTTTTGTTGATATTTGAAAAGTGTAATTACTCGCAATTTCTTTATTTAATTTAACACTGTTTGATTTAATTAAGTTTTCTTGTAAAAAGTTTTGTGAATTCAATAAAACACTATCGATTGGCAGGTATGATTGCTGAGTCTGCATGTTTTTGCTATCATTTTCTTTTGTTGTATTCAAAATTATTGAATTGGCTTGTTCTTTACTTAAATAACTAATAAGTAAATAGGTAGATGTTAAAAAAGTAAATAGAATTATAACTTGAATTATTTTTTTTGGTTTAATATAATAAGAATCATAAATATTAAAATAAGATATAGTTTTCTTAATATCTATTTTTTGTTTTTTAGTTTTTGAACTATTTGGTGACCTTAAAATAGTTTTTCTTTTTTTATTTGATTCTAATTCATACTGATTTAACATCTCATTAGGGTCAAGTTTTAAATATTCAGCATATGTTTTTATAAATAATCTTAAATAAGTATTGGGTATAACATTAAAATCTCCAGATTCAATTGCTTGTAGATGTTTAATATTTATTTTTGTTTCATCTGAAATATGAACAAGATTAAAATTCTTTTCTTGCCTCGTTTCTTTAAGTCTTTCGTAAAAGGGTAATATGTCTTTTTCTTCATTCATTATTACTATATTAAATTTAATTCACTATCTATTAATTTATAAAATTTAGATAATGGAAAGCCAACTACATTATAAAAACATCCATTTATTTTTCTTATAAATATATTGCTATATTCTTGAATTGCATAAGATCCAGCCTTATCATATGGTTTGAATTTGTTAACGTAGTAATTAATTTCTTTGCTTTTTAACATGTTGAAGTATACTTGAGTGCTTTCAATGAAAGATATATTAATATTTTTTGATATATTAATTAATGATACTGCAGTATAAACAGTATGCTTTGAATTACTTAATAGTTTCAAATGATTTATAGCCTCTTTTTTATTAGTTGGTTTATTTAGAATTATTTTGTTATGCACAACTATTGTATCAGCACCAATCACATAGTCTTCGGGAAATTTTTTAGACACTAATTCAGATTTAATAATTGCTAGTTTTTTACAAAATAAACTTGGTTTACTATAATTATTGATAATTTTTTTTTCATCCAAATTAGAACTATATATTTTAAAATTTAGATTAATTTTATCTAATATTTTTTTTCTTCTTATACTCTGAGATGCTAAAATAAATTTCATTTTGATTTAGCTAATTTATATATTTTTTTATGCAGTTTTATACCATTTTGTAAAACTTCAATTTCATAAATATAAATCCCATTTGGTATTTCTTTTGAATATTGATCTAATCCATTCCAAAAAATTCTATAGAAATGATTATTCTCTGATTCTAAATATTGAGTAATTTCCTTTACTTTTTTACCTTCAAGATTATAAATATCAATATTTACATTTATTGGACTAGAATTAACCAGGCTAAAAGTAAAAAAAGTCTCATCTTTAAATGGGTTTGGGAAATTATATACATTATAAACAGTGCTGTTATTATTGTTAAATATTTTCAAATTGTAAGATATTAGTGTTGAGTTATTTACTATATCCCATGCTTCAATGCTTATTTTATGCAAATTATTATATAATAATTCATCATTTATAATATAATTAATATTACCTGATGTGTTAGATATTGGAGAATAAAAATTATTTAAAATAATACTTTCATTATGATTATCATCAATCCAAAGTCTAATATCGTGATAGTTCATCCCACTAATATTTACTGGAAGATTATCACTCAAGTATATGGATATATTGTAAGGAGGATAAATAGTTGAATTATCAGATAACTGAATTCCATTTTGATAAAGTATTATTTCAGGTCCTATATCATCGTTTAATAAACTATTGTCTAAAAATTCTAAATCAATATTATTAATCGATTGAATAGAATTTGTTAAATCATTATGAACTTTTAAACTTGTATTATTGTATTCTAATGCATCAAGAGGTAAAGTATAGTTTGTAGAACCGTAAAATTCTCCGGAGTATAATTGATTATTATTATAATTAAAGCTGAACTGGTCTAAGCATGATAAATTATATTGAGCATTGAAACATGAATCATTTGGGCTATAATCTTCTCCATTGTAATTATAATTAAAGATTGTATTAATATCATTATTCAATATTCTTAATGTACTCAGGCTTGTATTGTCAATGGATATATGGTTTTCAGTACCTATTAATATTTTACTAATATTGTTTTCTATAAGATTATTAGTTGTTTTTGCTATTTGGATTCTCATAGCTGGGTCACCAAATAAATGTAAAGTATAAGATTCAAATAAATTTTCTTTAGAATCATAAAACAAGTCCCCAATTCTATCATCTGCATCACTAACTAAGTAATTATTAATATTCTCAATAAAAAACTTCTTTAAGAAATAAAAATTTGAGCTGTATGAAATCCCACCAGTTGTTGATATAATTGCTATTGCAGAATCTCCTTTTTTTAATAGTCTTTCAGCAAAACAGTTTTGATTAATATAGTTTCCAAAAGCACATGTTCCAACAACCCATACAGGAAGTTTATTATTATCTATAGATATTAAATCTATATCTGAAAAGGTAAGAATATCTTCATCTGCAAGGAATTCGCTGGTTCCGTGTCCAATATAGTTAATAATTGCTGCACCTTGATTTATATTTTGAATTAATTTATTTGTAAAATTAGGCTGTATATACCAATCAGTAGACTGCTGTCGATCAAAATTTGGACCAAATAAACAATTAATATTAAGGTTGTCTTTTAAATTGTTATATATTAGACTTGAATGGATTGTATGCCACTTTTCCTTTCTAATGGTTTGACCATTCTTGAATTGATCATCACAAAATAATAGCGCTTTACTTTTCCAGTCTCCATCATAAGGTGATAATGTATAATTTATTATATTATTAATTATTGTATTAGCTTCATTATCATTAGATGCTAAAATTCTACCAGTTTTTAATTGCGCATTAGGATTATTAGTATTTTCAGAGC
>CBFHVR010000013.1:0-2927 GCA_965659495.1 uncultured bacterium | reverse complement strand
GAATTAGACTCAATCTGTTTTTTAATAAAAAAATAAAGACCAAAGAGAGAACCAATTAGTACGATTATAATGAGTAAATATTCCATTAATTAAATTTAATCAAAACACAGTTATTTCTTAGGTAATTATAAAAAAAAACCCTCAACATGTGAGGGGTTTTTTAGTATGATGTTAATTTATTTAGGAGCAGATTCTGGTTGATAATCATAATAACCTGCCATTGGATACATTACATGTGCATAAATAGTACCTCCAAACATTACGTAAGGCGCACCTGATGTAAAGTCAGTAGTCATTCCATCTAATGAGGAAGGATCAGCAGGCATTCTCATTAAATGTGGACCTGACTCTATCCATTGACCCTCTGCTGAGTCTTCTTTCATCATTACTCCAGCCATAGTATTGTCTTCTCCCATGTCTCCGTGAAGCATCCAAGCATATCCGTCTTTATCCATTACTGGAGTTTCTCCAGCAAAGTATGCACCTATCCATTTAAATACTTCTGAATCACCACATAAAGGCATAGCTTCATGTGCATCAACCCATCCATTCTCAGGGTCAGATTGTCCTCTTGGGTTAGCTGGTAAGCAAGTCCATCCATTTGAGCCTTCTCTTAAAAGATTACCCCCCATGTCTGGTGGACCATCAAATACAGTTGCATCAGCAGCTATATAGTCAGGAGCAGCTGTTGAATAAGCCCAGATTTGCCACTCCGCAGATGTGTGAGGACCTTCAGGCTCTCCATTATTTGTTTGATTTTCAGCTGGCATATTACAGCTTGTAATTAAAGCCAGTGATAAGATTGTATATATATATTTCATGATAGATTAATTTATTATAAATCTACAGAAAAAGCGCTAACATCCCAAAAAATAAAAAATGAACGACTAAAATATTCGTAGATACTAAGAATTCTTTATTACTATCAGACTGATATATTAAGTGGAAAAAAAATGAGAAAACAAACCACCACAAATAATTTGATAATGGAACAGGATGAATTGTAAATTCCCAATAATCAAGCTTAGGAGCACTAATCTCAATTAGGAGATCTAACAGAATCATTAGAATTGAACCAAATAATATCTTGCTAATTTTTGACTTTCGAAATAATCTATGAGCAAAATTACCTGTTAAAATTATTAATAGGACCCAATTAAAACCTATTACCAGAGGTACTCCAAAAAATTTTATACCAAGATTATTTCCGTATTGATACTCACCAAAAAAAAACGAATAATTTACCCCGATAATTTCAACAATTAACCCTAACAAGAAAATAAGAGCCAGCTTTATTAAAAACTTTTTATCAAAGTTGTTATTTACTATTAATAATAAGAGTGTAAGAGTTAAAACATATGGAGAAGATGAAAGAAAAAAATCTTTCTCATCGGATAAGATTCCGAAAAAACCACTAATATTTATAAGCCAAATAATAAAAATTGAAATATTTTTCAATTCGTTATTATCAATTAATTTTAACATATTAGTTTATTAGTTCTGAAACAATTTTTGCCGAATTTAAGCAAAGTGGAATTCCTCCTCCAGGATGAACACTACCACCACAAAAGTACAAGTTATTTATATTTTTTGAAAAATTGGGATGTCTAACAAATGCAGATTGTAAAGAATTACTTGAGCTACCATATAATGATCCAAATTTGGAAAGTGTTTCAGTCTCAATATCAACTGGAGTTAATATCCTCTCATTGATTATATTATTTTCAATATTAACTTTTAAAGTTGAATTTATCTTTTTTATAATATTATTTTTGAGTTCTTTTTTAATGATTCCCCAATCTTGTCCATTATCAAATGGAGAATTTATCAATATGAACCAATTTTCACATCCATCAGGAGCATCCTCTTTTACAATTTTTGATGTTGAACAGATATAAACAGTAGGATCATTATAAATTGATTTTTTATTAAAGATATAATCAAACTCTTTTTCCTGGTCTTTACTAAATATTATATTATGAACGTTAAGATTTGCAAAAGATATATTCATATTCCAGTAAAAAACAACAGCCGAACTTGATGGATGGTAATTTTTAATAAAAAAAGGCTTATTATAACCTTTTAGAAGCCTATCATAAGTTAAGCTAACATCCATATTAGAGATAATAATATTTGCTTTATGATTTATGTTATTTACCATTACTCCAATTACAGACTTATTTTTAATTAAAATCTGATCAATTTCTGAGTTAAAGTGAAACTTAACACCCATATCTTTTGCAAGGTTAAATAAAGAGTATGAAATATCAGATATACCTTTTTTTGGCATATAGACTCCGAGGTCATGCTCTAAATGTTGGATAATTGACATTATTCCAGAAGTTAAATATGGGCTTGATCCATTGTAAGTAGCAAATCTATTGAAGATTTGAATTAACTTTTTATCTCTGAAATATCTCTTATTCAATGAGTTTAGAGTGATAAATATATTTAATTGTAGAATATTAATAATTGCTTTAAATGCATCTAATGATAGGTATGTTGATATTTTATGAAGTGACTTTTCTAGGAATATTTTTTTCACCAGATTGAATTTCTTTTTTGATCTAGAAATATAATCTTTAACTCTATTCTCTTCTTTACTAAATTTATTCTTGACCTCACTAGTAAATCTTTTATTGTCAGAATATGCATTAAAAGTATAACCATCATCCCAGAAATACTTACATGCTATGTCAAGCTTATCATATTTAAAATAGTCATCAATATTTACTCCTGCATCCTTAAATATATCCTCAATAAGATTGGGCATCGTAAATAACTTTGGTCCAAAATCATGCCTAAAATTATCAATATAAAAATCACTTAACTTCCCACCAACATTATGATTTTTTTCATAAACTTCAACATCATAACCTTTTGTTTTTAGTCTAATAGATACAGCAAGACCTGCAATTCCCGATCCA
>CBFHVR010000012.1:0-26108 GCA_965659495.1 uncultured bacterium | reverse complement strand
GCATAATTTAATTAAATTATTATTTGTTAAGTTTTGATTAGATAGTTTATTTATAATATTCTTTAAAAATTCTCTTTCTGAGAATGATACTAAAGCTTTAGTTGTTAATTTTCTTTTATTACTCTCAATATCTAATTTTATTTTAAGATTATTCTCTTTTCGAGCCGCAATATTATTTTCATTTGATAAATATTCTAATGCATCAATGTTTGTATCACTAAAAATTTTACTTTTATACTTTAAACTATCTTCTAAGGATTTATTTAATTTATCTATTGTTGATAAATATAATTTATGATTTTTATTTTTTTTATATATCTCTAGAAGAATCTTTAATGTTTTAACGTCTAGTTCATAGTTTTTTATCTTTTTATTTTTTCTTAATAAAGTTTTAAAAATCTGTATAGAATTACTGGTTTTATTATTGCTATATAAGCTTAGACCAATATCATATAAGACATCAGGTTCCATTTTCATAATGTTCATGTTATCAAATAAATCCAACGCTTTATATAAATATTTTTTAGACTTAGTGAAATCTTTAAAATTTAGATAAGCTTTTCCCAATGAATGATATATATATGGTTTATATATCTCATCATTGTTATCTGTACTTATTCTTAGAGCCTCCTCGCATTTTTCTTTTGCTAAATTATTTTTTTCTCTTTTAATTAAATTGTTAGCTGTATTAATTAATATTGGTATTATTGTTACTGTATCATTTTTTGACTTCGCTAATTTTATAACTTTATCATAGTGAATTTTAGATTTTTTATACTTTTTCATTTTATCATAAACAATACCATAAGCAATATTAAGCTTTATAAAAGGGTTGTAATCGTTTTGACATTCATCAATCAAGCTGCTAGCCTTATCTAAATACTTTATTGATAATAGATTTAAATTAAAATCTGAAAATAGTAAACCTAAATCAGTATAAGTAAATATTAAACCATTTATAGATAGGGGATCATCAAGTACATGCTTCCATAATTCAATAGCTTTATGAGAATCTTTTATTAAGTTTTTTTTAATTCCTAATTCTCTATTTAATTTAATTAATAAAGTTAAATTGTGAGCGACACAAAAGGATATTCCATATTGTATAGATAAGTCATTAATTATTTTTAATAGAGATAATCTTTTTTTATGGTTAATTAATGAGCTTTGGAAAATTATAATATTAGCATTATATAATATATCCTTACATGATGCTAATGATTTTATTTGCTTATAAAGTTCAGGAATATCTCTAAAACTTTTATTTTTAAACTCTTTTACAAGGTCTCTTTTTGTCAACAGAAAGCTCCATTTCAACTAATATTATAATATAATAATTATAATTGAATTAATTGACTACGACTATTATTCACACTTTGATTTAAGAAACAGGAATTAATTTAAAATGATATTGATCAATTGAATAACATCTAAAACATTGATAGTTGCATCATTATTTATATCTGCTAAATAATTATCTCCATCATTTAAAATAATATTAATGATTAATATAACATCTTGTACATTAAAAATTGTGTCAGAGTTTAAATCACCAATTAATTGATTATTGCATTCAATATTTGTCATAAAATTTGATGCTGTTAAAGGCTCTTGTATTAATAAATTGCAATTTTCATTATTCACATTAATGTATTTTTCAATCCAATATAATGCTTTTAACCCTAGTTGGTTATCATTATAAGGACTACAAACCGTATAATGATTACTTGAAGATATCTCAAATAATAATTTATCTATATTATCAGATGTATTATTATAATGAAGATTTGTATGCAAATAATTAGGAGCTGTAGCATCTGATTGTCCACTGAAATAAATTATCGGAACTCGATTATTTAATGCATCGAATGCATTAAAAAGCCATGGTGATAAAGCTATTACAGCTTTAATGGATAAATCTTGTTGCGAAGCTAGCTGAGCGCCTCCACCCCCCATAGACCATCCTGCAACTGCAATATCTTCAATATTTAAATTTGATACCAATGGTGAGCCTAATCTTGAATTTTCTAACTTAATCGAAACTATCCCATCAAGCAGTGCATTGGCTCTTGAGTAAGGATCGTCAAACCAATTATTCACATTAACAAACATAGCTACAATGCCATAAGAAGCTAAGTAAGGACCCCAATCATCAATAGAGGATATAGGGCTAACAAATCCTGGAATCATAACTATTATTGGAAGAGGACCTGAAATACCTTGTGGATAATAGACTATCCCACCAGCATAATTTGGACCATTTCTCAATCCATCTTGTTCTGTTATTGTACTAACAACATAGGGACCATCTGCAAATAAAAATGATTGTATTAATAAATAAACTATAATTAAATAAAATTTCAAGATATTTGCCTATAAACTTTTATTTAATCTAAGATTAAATTCATTAATTGTATAATATCTAAAACATTTACTTGATTATCAATATTAACATCAGCTAAATCTAAATATTGATTATATAAAATTAAATTAACAATTGAAACGATATCTATAACATTTAAAACACTATCATTATTAATATCACCAAGCGGACTTTCTTCAATAGATAATTTTAAGGCTACCGGTCTATGATCTGATATATTTTGATCGTACTGACTAAATCCTCCTTCAAAAAAATCATCAATTCTAATCACCTCAACATATGAATTATTATCAAATAATTCATTTGTAATAAGAATATGATCTAAATGGGAAGGCCATGATGGATATGACCACTGATTACTACTACTTTGAGCTATCTCCATATCAGTAAAAAGATAATTCTCAGAATCATCTAAAAACATTTGAAAAACATTATTATTTGGATTATCAATCAACGAATCATTCAAATCTCCAAGAATAATAACATTATTATTAGGAAAATAACTATCTACATATTCTTTCAATAAATTTGATGCAATATACCTTCTAGTTTCTTCATCACTTTCATCATTAATATTCATATTATTATCACCACAGCATTTAAAATGATTATTAATAATAATATAATTCTCATTCATAAAATTTAAATCCATGACCATCGGAGACCTAGGAAATGGACTCCAATATGGTGATGAAGTATAAATTTCATATATATTATTAATTTGAACTGTCTGGGTATTATAGATGTAAGCTAGACCTGCAAACCAACTAGACTCCAAATATCCTTCATATCCTTCTAAGCTATTAACTACATTATTAAATGAAGAAATATCATCTATTTCCTGAATTGCAATAACATCTATTTCTAATGCACTTATAATTTGACTCACATAATCAACTGTTACTTGACCATTTTTAGGGAACCATTCAATATTCCAAGTCATCAAATCCAATGCATTATCTGTACCAAAGTATAATTCATCCAAATCTTGAGAAAATGATAATGCAATACAAATTAATAATATTAAATTATTTTTCATGTTTAAATATATTGATTTTTTTTATTAATAAATATTGAAGAAAATTTAAAGATATAAAGGTCGAAAATATTAATAGTTTAAATAAATTGATCTAGAAGATTTACTAAATCTACAACTCTATTGGAATAACCCCATTCATTGTCGTACCAGTTTAAAACCCTAAGATATTTACCATTGATTATATTTGTTCCGGAGGTATCATAAATTGAAGATTTAGAGTTACCAATAATATCTGTTGAAACAATTGGAGACACAGAATATTCTAAAATATTTCTCAATCTATCTGTATTCGCAGCTGACTTAATAATGCTATTAAATTCTTTTATAGTAGTTTCTTTCTCAAGCTCAACAAATAAATCTACAGCTGATCCATCAGGGACAGGAACTCTTGAGGCTATTCCATCTAATTTACCATCTAAAATTGGCAATACTTTACCAACAGCTCTTGCAGCACCGGTCGACGTTGGTATAATATTTTCTGCAGCTGCTCTTGATCGTCTTAAATCCTTATGAGAAACATCTGCTAATCTCTGATCATTGGTATAAGCATGAATAGTATTTATAACACCTTTAACTATTCCAAAATTCTCATCGATTATTTTTGCCATTGGAGCCAAACAATTTGTTGTACAACTTGCATTTGAAATTATATTATGAGTAGAATCAATCTTTTCTTCATTGACACCTAAAACAACGGTATAATCTATTTCATCTTTTGCTGGTACAGTTAAAATCACTTTTTTTGCACCAGCATTTATATGATTAGCTATTTGTTCTTTGCTCCTAAATATTCCAGTTGCCTCAATTACTATATCAACCTTATTTTCATTCCACGGTAATTTACTTGGACTAGGTTCAGCAATAATTTTAACTTGCTGATTAGGAGTGAATAATGTTTTACCTTTGATTTCAACATCACCTTCAAAATTTCCCATCACAGTATCATACTTTAATAAATATGCTATACTTTCAACATCACTTAAATCATTTATAGCAACAACTTTATGATTTGTTCGGGATGTAATAATTCTATATATCGATCTTCCAATTCTTCCAAAACCATTTATAGCAATATTCATTATTTTAAATCCTTATACAACGAAATAACATCTAATATTCTACTCGCATGATTATAACCATTATCATACCAAGCTAAAGTTTTTACCATATTATCACCAACTTTCAAAGTACCTAATCTATCAAATACGAAAGATTCTTTCGTACCTATAACATCAGATGAAACGATAGGATCTGATGTAACTCTTACTAAATGAGGATACTCTAAAGCCAAGCCATCTATCGCCAAATTAACTTGCTCTTCATTATCTATATTATTTTTAAAAACAGTAGTTATATCTAATAAGGAACCAAATTGAACCGGTACATTTAAAGCAGTTGAAAATACCTTACCTCTAAATTCTGGAAGTATTTTTTCAATCCACTGAGAAGATAAATTATGGTTAGGAATTATATTTTTAGCAGCTGACCTACTTCTTTTTAAATCAGGGCTAGCTATATCCAATAAAGGTTGATCACTCGTATAAGAATGTATGGTTGTAAGAGAACAACATTCAATTTCACTAAATTCATTTAAACATTTTAACATTAGACCAAAAGCATTCGTAGTTGAAGAACCAGCAGAAATAATTTTATCACTTTCTTTAACATCTAAATCATTTAAACCTGGAATGATAAAATTATCTAATTCATTATTAGGTAATGAAGCTAAAATAACTCTTTTAGCGCCTGCTTCAATATGCTTATTCAATATAGCTTTATCTAAAAATTTACCTGTAGCATCTACTACCCAGTCAACTCCATAATTATTCCAATTTATGTCTCCAGGTTCAATGCCATTAATAAATTTTGTTTTATTACTTTTATAGACAAAGGTATCATCTTCAATGTGAACACCAATATTTTTATTTCTAAGATTATTATTTAATAAGTAATTCAAGGAATCAATATTGCCAATATCACTTATTACTTTAACATTAAAAAGATTCGAATCTAAAGTATTTTCATATATATATCTACCAATATGACCAAAACCCATTATTGCTATATTTATTTGATTTGACATAGAACGTAAATTAAGAATATTTTAATATATAATTAAAGAAAGGAATGAAAATAATTTATTAAGTATCTAATATAATATTTACCAATAAAATAATATCTTGTATATTTAAATTATAATCAAAATTTAAATCAGTTATTAAAAATTCAAGATCCCAGCTGTAATAATCATGAATATTTAGTACGAACGAAACTAATTCGATAACATCTAAAACATTAACTTCACCATCAAAATTAGCATCCCCAAGTGCATTTGTAAAGCTTGAACCTGTGGTTAATGTAATTGTAACTGGATCTGTTATAGGGCACATGTTACAGTTTGGATCATCAGAATTACTACAATCTTCTTCACAATGCAAGGTTACTGCTTCAGCTGTAAATATTATAGGAGTATCCTCAGGAATAAATGGACTTATCTCAAATGGAATATTCAAACCATATGTTTCTTGAGAGTCAATAGCATACCACCATGTTTCAAATTCCTCAATATCTGTGCCTGTACCAGCATAAAATGAAACTCCTACTGTATTACTTTGAATTCTAATTCCAGGATAATAAGGACAAGCTGGTCCATTATTAAATAAATTAATACCTAAATAACTGATACCATTTAAATCATCATAAGGATTAACAAGATTATCTCCATTCAATTCATAAGATATAAAATCACTAATTCCCAAATTATAACAAACATTTAATTCACAATCAGAATACATTGTATCTTGAAAATCTATATAAGATTCAATACAACTTGGGTATGGAGGACATAATGCATTACCACCTAAATCAAAAATACTATTATCACTAAAATCTAAATCTAATTCACAAATACTATCTGGAATTAATCCACTCAAATGATTGTAATGCATTATAAAAACTTCAATGTATTCCCAGTCTGTTATATTATTAGGAATCTCGCCTGATATATCTAACCAATTGTAATTACCATTAATAATAATTGGAGAACAATCGAACAATATAATTCGTCCATTTTCCCATTGCTGCTCACATAATTCTAATGGTTCAATAGTACTATTATTATTAATATCAAGAATCATATTTATAGTTCCATTGCTATTGAAAATAAATGTATCCAGAATATTAATATCTTGCTCAAAATAACACTGCTCATTTATTGGTATAAAACCAGTTTCACAATCTTGGCTGGAAGCCATTGAAAACATAAAAATAAATATACAATAAATTCTATTCATGTAATTTTAGTCTATCAAATTTCATTATGAAATATAAAAACAAAAAAACCTCTTTGAAAGAGGCTTTTAAATTTTATTATTAATCATAAAATTATTTTTTTTTATTCAAAGAAATTCTTTTATTTATATCTAATTCCATTTTTCTAATTCTTAAATTAAGAGGAGTGATTTCAATCAACTCATCTTCAGCTATAAATTCTATACATTTATCTAGTGACATAACCTGAGGAGGACGTAATACAACAGTATTATCTTTACTAGCAGATCTCATATTTGTTAATTTTTTTTCTCTAACAATATTTACGTCTAAATCTCCAGGTTTATTTCTTTCACCAACTACCATGCCTTTATATACTTCAAAACCAATATCTACAAACAACTCACCTCTGTCAACCATAGCCAATGATGCATAAGGAGTTACTTTACCTGGTCTATCTGCAACAATAACACCTGAATTTCTTTGAGGGATATTCCCAAACCATGGAGCATAAGAATCAAATAATGAGTTTAGTATCCCAGAACCTTTAGTATTTGTTAAAAACTGATTTCGAAATCCAATCATACCTCTTGAGGGAACTTTAAATTCTAATGTTGTTCTTCCAAAACCATTGTTATAAAGATTAACCATCCTACCTTTTCTTGCTGATAATTTTTCTGTTATAATTCCAACATGATCTTCTTCCAAATCTAGAAATACAGATTCAACAGGTTCTAGCGTTACTCCATCTTTTTCTTTAGTAATAACACGTGGCTTTGAAGCCATAAACTCATAACCTTCTCGCCTCATTGTCTCAATTAGAATTGCCATTTGAAGCTCACCACGACCACATACTTCGAAAACATCTGTTTCACTTGTTTTATTAACTTTTAATGAAACATTGCTTAAAGTTTCTCTAAATAATCTTTCGCTAATATTTCTTGATGTTAAAAATTTACCTTCTTTACCAGCAAAAGGACTATTATTAACATGAAAAAACATTGAGACAGTTGGTTCATCAATCAATATTCTAGGAAGTGGTTTTGGATTTTCATTATCTGATATAGTATCACCAATTTTAATATCTTCAATTCCTGCTATTGCAATTATATCTCCCGACTCTAACTCATCAACTTTTATTTTTTTTAATCCACTAAAAGTATAACAAGCAGATAATTTTTGATCATATTTAATCTCATTTTTACCACATAAACTATATCGCTTATTTTTGGTAATTAACCCATTGTTTAAACGCCCAATTGCTATTTGTCCAACATATGAATCATAATCGATATTTGTTATTAGAAATTGTGTATGCAAGTCATCTTCAACTTCAGGACCTGGAAAAGTATCTATTATTAAATCAAAAAGTAATGTTAAATCTTTAGAATCATCATCCAGTTCTTTATGAGCTAAACCATCTTTAGCATTTGTATAAATTATAGGAAATTCAATTTGCTCATCATTTGCATCTAAATCAATAAAAAGATCATATACTTCATTTACAACTTCATCAATTCTAGCATCAGAACGATCTATCTTATTAATAACGAGAATTATAGGAAGGTTTTTATTCAAAGCCTTTTGCAATACAAATCTAGTTTGTGGTAATGGTCCCTCACTGGAATCTACCAATAACAAGACTCCATCAACTAGATTTAAACTTCTTTCAACCTCTCCTCCAAAATCAGCGTGGCCTGGAGTATCAACAATGTTTATTTTTATATCATTATAAAAAATCGAAGTGTTTTTTGCAGTTATTGTAATCCCACGTTCTTTTTCAAGATCCATAGAATCCATAACTCTATCAGTAACTGTTTCATGAACTTCGAATGTTCCACTTTGCTTTAAAAGTTCATCAACTAAAGTTGTTTTGCCATGATCAACATGTGCAATAATTGCAATATTTCTAAATTTATTCTTTATCATATATTCTAATCTAATACAAATAAAATCTATAAAAGATGATATTCTATTTTTTACCTTTTAAAATTTTATTAATAATAGTTTTATTTGAATTCTGGAGTGAATCTTTACCTATGTTTTTTATAAAATCAATTTTATTCATAATATTTATTACATGATTTTTAGTATTGGAGACAAATACCTCGATTTTGCTTAACCTGGCATTTTTTATAAGATCTTCTAAAGCATATAATCCCGATAAATCAACCATTGTTACTTTACTCATATCAATAATTAACACATTATGCTTTTTCATATTACTATAAATTTTTATCATCGATTCTGTTGATCCAAAAAACAACGGTCCATGAAGTTGTAAGAAACTAATTTTAACACTGCTTAGTTTCTCTACTTGTTTTTTATCTAAATTAAAATCCATATCTACTAATGAGATAGTTTTATGATTAAATTTTGATTTTAATATTGATATTAAATCTGGTAAAGATTTAATGATTGATATAGCAACACCAATAGCAACTGCAAACATTAAATTCTTATATACTGTAACAAATAATACAATTATAAAAATAAATAAATCTGATTTTGGAATCTTTCTTAGTACTGGAATAATACGATAATCTAAAATATCAACACCCAACTTAAATAAAATAGCAGCTAAACAAGCATTAGGAATAGCAGAAACAAAATTTCCAAGACCAAATAATACTCCTAATAAAGTTAAACCTTTAACGATAGTTGATAATGGTGTTTTAGCACCAAATTCTATATTTCCAACAGTTTGGGTTGTTGCTGTTGCAGTTGAAATACCCCCAAAAAGTCCAGCGGCCATATTTGCCATCCCTTGACCAAAAGCTTCCCTATCACTATTATGTCTCAATCCCGTCAAATTATCTGCAACTTTACAACTAAGCAAACTATCAATTATCGCTAAACCCGCTAATGCTAATGCAGGAACAATAAATTCACTTATTCTTGACAAATCAGGAAGATATATTGAAAAAATATTAGAATTACTTCCAAGATTCATCTTATCTCCAATATATGGAATATTTAAATTCATCAGATAAGCAATGCCAGTTCCTAAGATTAAAGCAGCCAGAGGAGATGGAATATTTACTAAAGATTTAAATAGACTTTTAAATATATTCCATGAAAATAATATTAGTAAACATGGGACAGCAACATATAGAGCTTCAAAATTAATATTTTGGACTGTATACCTAAAATTTATAAAAACTTCATGAATATTTTTTTGAGATTCTAAACCTAAAAATGGATTGATTTGAGTTAATAAAATAATAATTCCAATACCACACATAAATCCAGCTACAACTGAATAGGGTATGTAATGAATAAATCTTGAAATTCTTAATATAGAAATGATTATCAAAATTAGCCCACTCAAAAAAATTATTGAAAATGCTGCAACTAGATCAGGCTGATTTGTAGTGCCAATAATAAACGCACCCATGAATGCTGCAATTTGAGATGCCATAGGTGCTGTAGGACCACTTACTCCAACTAAGCAACCACCAAATAGACCACCTATAATACCTCCGACAATAGCACTCCAAATTCCTGCTTCTGGTCCTAACTGAGAAATTTCACCAAATGCAAGAGCCAGAGGTAAGGCAATGATTGCAACCATAATACCAGATAAAACATCTCCTTTAATATTACTATTTAATAATACTATATTTTTCCATGGATTTATATTTTGTGCAGTATTATTTGCAAACTTAAAAATGGAATTTATTGGTGTTAAAAAAATATTACTAATTAATTTCATACTGTAATTTATAATTAAACAACAGAACTAAAAATTTAAACATAATTTTTGAGGCTAATTAGCAATAAAGAAAATGTATTGATTATAGATTCATATTCCATTTTTAACATTTTTCTTTTATAATAGATCGATTTTTTATGAAACTTATCATTAAATCCTTTACGTTTCAATTCTTGAAAGTCAATTTCAAATTTTGACCAGGAATCGTATGCAATATTGGCTTTTTTTTGTAGACGTTCAACTTTTTTTAAATATAAATTTTTAATTTTAGAGGGTGTCTGAGGTATAAAAAAATTCAGTTTATTTTTTATACTAATAAACTTTGCATTTAAAATTTTATGATCTGATACTTTTTGTATATTCTTAGTAAGCTTAAAAAAAGATAAAAATTTAATCATCCATTTACTTGGATCAAAATCATACCATCTTATGCCATTACGATAATCCCATTGAAATTTATGATGAAAGTTATGGAATCCTTCACCAAATGTTAAATATGCAACCCACCATGAGTCTCTAGCTGAAGTATTAAAATCAAAAGGACGTTTTCCAACAAAATGACAAAGAGAATTAATAAAGAAAGTAAAATGATGAACTAAAGTTAGTCTTAGAAATCCTCCCCAAAGCAAACCTCCAATTGGACGTGCAAAATAAAAGCCAATTAATAATGGAAGAATAAATGAAAGTCCAATAGCTATTGGCCAATAATATTTATACTGAAATTTTAAAATAGAATTATTTTTTAAATCAGTAACACCTCTTATGATTTCAGGCTTGTCTTCTATAATCCATCCAATATGAGCATGAAAAAAACCTTCTTTAATACTATAGGGATCATCTTTAGTATCTAACTTTTTATGATGTTGTCTATGATCAGAACACCATTTAATAACATTATTTTGAAGTGCTGCAGAACCACATAACATTGCTAAAAATTGAATAACTGGATGAGCTTTGAAGCTTTTGTGTGCAAACAACCTATGATAACCAAATGTAATTCCCATACCTGATAAAAACCAACCAATAATCATTAATACAGGTTCTTGCCAAATCATACCATATAAATAAACATAGATTAATGTTCCTATAATCCCAACAATTGGAACAAGAGATAATGAAACTATCATAAACCAGTTATATTTCTTCATAATTACTCTAAAATTATATTTATTAATTGAACAACATCAAGTATGTTTATCATACTATCTTGGTTTATATCTGTACCTTCGCTTTGACTTAAACCTAAAACCACATTTACTAATAAAACTACATCTAACACATCAATGGAACTATCATTATTAATATCACCAATTAGATCAGATTGTACGCTACTTACTTTAAGAAATCCAAATTGACCACTATCAATTGCTATTATTGCACCACCATCATTAGTTATATCAATATCCTCACCTGCCCAATCATATGCAAAATTAAATAAATCTAAAGAAGAAAATGTTGTTTCTGATTCAATAGCTCCATTATTACTAAACTTAATTAAATACGCATTCCATGTATCAGAACAATCATTACCATTGCATTCAGAATAATTATACTCATCACCCGTACCTGCTATAGTGACACATCCACCATCATTTGTCGATTTTATACCCCATGCCTCATCATGAATAAATTGGGGATTAAAACCCCTTGGATTACCAACTTTTTGTTCCCAAATTAAATTTCCATCATTATTTAATTTCATAGTATAAGTATCCCAATTTTGAGTTCCTGATAGTGTATGACCCGCAAGAAATATGTTTCCATCATTACTTACATCCATACCAAAACAATGGTCATAATTATTACCACCATATGACTGATGCCAAACCACCTGACCATCTAAAGTCATTTTAATGACTTTAAAATCTAAAGCCTCTTCTGTTAAACCAGAAATAATTAATTCATTATTAATATAATTTATCCTGTAAGCTTGAGAAATATACTCATTTAAATTCATACTACTTATTTCGTTACCATTTAAATCAAGGAACATAATAAATCCTTGACCTTCAGTATAAAATGTATTGTTAGAATCCTGTGCATAAATATAACCAACAGCAACAATTCCATCTGGTGTTACTGCAGCATGTTCAAATGCATCTGTACCACCATTATTAAATGTTTGAGTAAATATAGTTGCACCTGATTGTTTATTTAATTTAATTAATGCACTATTTCTATTTAAAGATCCAGAAACAAGATATCCGTCTTCTAATTCGATTGCACTATTACCTAAATTATGTCCTCCCACACTAATTTCTCTAGACCATACAATCATACCATTTGAATTAGTTTTAACTATAAAAATCTTGGAATTTGGTAAAAAATTACTCTCTCCAATCTGTAAAAATCCTCCATCATCACATGTCAAGATATAATGTCCATGAGATTCTTCACTAGAACCATTATATTGTTCAAACCATTCGATATTAGGATTTGCAATGACAATTGCAGGAAAACAAAGTATAAGTAGTATTTTTTTCATATTTTTAATTTATACCTTATCATTAAAATATAATCTGTAAAATAACTTTCTTATAATAATTGGAAACATTAAAACAGGGAATAATAAGTAACCAATATATTTATTTGAATGATTAAAATAAACTTTATCCTGAATAAGAGTATTTTTATTCATTTTTTTAACTATGTGCTTGTGTTCCCAGCATGTAATACCAAGTGGTAATTCTATTCCTTTGTCTATAAAGAATAATTGATCCTTGTCTGACTTATACTCTTTATGTTCAACTTTAAAATTTTTCCAACCTAATAACCATAATTTAAAATGTGCTTTTTCACCATTAGTAATACCAGACCAATGAATTATTTTGACAGGTTGAAAACGTGTAAGAAATTTTACTATTTCAATATTGTGAAATGATTCTTTTACTTTATTGAAATCATAATTTTTAATTATAACATATTGATTATACCTCATTATTAAAATTCCCGATAACTGTTTTACATCCCTTAACTTTCATTCCTTTTTTAACTTTAATATCAAAATTTTTAGGTACAATTATTTCTACTCTTGAACCAAATTTGATAAAGCCTAATTTATCTCCTTGATTAACATTTAAATCTACATTCATATGGTTCACTATGCGTCTGGCAACAAAACCTGCTATCTGCTTTATTTTAAAAGTATTTTTTTTATAATCTTGAAACAATATTGAAGTTTGCTCATTTTTATCAGATGCTTTGTTTCTAAATGCACCAAAAAACTTACCGGGGTTATATATAGTATTAATCACTTTGGCACTTAAGGGAGTCCATTGCCTATGCACATTTAAAACAGATAAAAATATTGCTATTTTAGTTGATTTGCCAATATGAATATCATTGTAATCTTCTATCGAAATGATTCTTCCATCTGCAGGAGATAAAAAGCTAGAGCCACTATTATAAGTACTTCTAATTGGATCTCTAAAAAAATAACATATCATTAATAATAAATAAAACATATATATACTTAATAATTCAAGCCATGAATAATTACTAAAAATTGAGAATATATACGTTAAAAACCAAATAGCTAGAGCATAGATTATTATACGATACCCTTCGGGAGCAATATTTATAAAGCTTTTCACATAAATAATTTATATAATCTTCTATTCTAAATGAATAAAAATATGGCAATTATTAATTAAATTTTTATAAATTTGATTATATATTTTTTTTTAATCTAAAAGAGGAAGAAATAACATGACTAAAAAAATTGCTATACTTTTTTCTATAATCTTAATGACTGGCTGTTCAAATAATAATTTAATTTTAGAAAATGATAAGTATCATAATGAATCAGCTGAATGTCCTGTCACTGGTAAAAAATCAGTAAGTACGAAAAAATCAAAATTTATGACTAATAGAGATTGGTGGCCAAATCAGCTTGATTTAACTCCACTAAGACAACATAATGAAAAATCAAATCCTATGAATTTAGGATACAACTATAAAGAATCTTTTAGTAAATTAGATTATAATTCCCTTAAAAATGATCTAGAAAATCTAATGGTTGATTCTCAAGATTGGTGGCCTGCTGATTATGGCAACTATGGTGGATTAATGATAAGAATGGCTTGGCATAGTGCCGGGACATATAGAACAGGTGATGGAAGAGGTGGAACTAGAGAAGGACAACAAAGGTTTGCCCCTCAAAATAGTTTTCCTGATAATGCAAATCTTGATAAAGCAAGGAGACTACTATGGCCTATTAAGAAAAAATATGGAAATCAAATTTCATGGGCAGACTTAATGATTTTAGCAGGAAATGTTGCTTTTGAATCTATGGGATTTGAAACTCTTGGTTTTGCTGGTGGAAGAACAGATGTTTGGGAACCTGCAAGCCATATATACTGGGGCCCTGAAAGAGAATGGTTAGCTGATGAAAGATATAAGGGAGAAAGAGAGTTAGAAATGCCTCTAGCAGCAGTTCAAATGGGACTAATTTATGTAAATCCAGAGGGTCCTAATGGAAATCCAGATCCACTAGCAGCAGCAAAAGATATAAGAGAAACTTTTGGGAGAATGGGTATGAATGATGAAGAAACTGTTGCCTTAATTGCAGGAGGTCATACTTTAGGTAAAACACATGGTGCAAGTTCGGCTTCACATGTTGGCCCTGAACCTGAATCTGCTCCAATTGAAGAACAAGGATTTGGTTGGAAAAGTAATTATAAAAGTGGTAAAGGTCAAGATGCTATAACATCAGGCCTTGAAGTTATTTGGACACCAACTCCTACAAAATGGAATCATTCCTATTTATCAATATTATTTAATAATGAATGGGAATTGACTAAAAGTCCTGCGGGTGCAAATCAATGGGTGTCAACTACTGCTGGAGAAGTATTCCCAGATGCATTTGATTCAAAAAAGAAGCACAAACCTACAATGCTTACTACAGATTTATCTTTAAGGTATGATCCTGAATATGAAAAAATTTCAAGAAGATTTATTGATAATCCAGATGAATTTGATAAGGCATTTGCAAAAGCCTGGTTTAAATTAACCCATAGAGACTTAGGACCTAAAACAAACTATATAGGCCCAGAGATTCCAAATGAAGATTTTTTATGGCAAGATCCAATTCCTACTTTAAATCATGAATTAATTAATAATAGTGATATATCTAAATTAAAAAAAATCATACTTGAATCAAAAATAGATGATAGCGACTATATATCAGCTGCATGGGCTTCAGCAAGTGTATTTAGATCTAGTGATAATAGAGGTGGTGCAAATGGTGCTAGGATAAGATTAGAGCCTCAAATTAATTGGGAAGTTAATAATCCAAATATTCTTAAAAAAGTTATAACCCAGCTTGAATTAATTAAAAATAATTTCGATAAGAAAGTTTCGATGGCAGATCTAATTGTGCTTGCAGGTTCAGCTGCAATTGAAAATTCTGCATTAAAGAATGGAGTAAAAATTACTGTTCCATTTAAGCCAGGTAGAATGGATGCAACACAAGAACAAACCGATATTAGTTCATTTGGAGTATTGGAACCATATGCTGATGGTTTTAGAAACTATGCTAAAAAAAGTAGTTTCTTCTCAGATGAAGAACTATTAATTGATAAAGCCCAGCTTTTAAATCTTTCTGTTCCAGAAATGACTGTATTGTTAGGAGGAATGAGAACACTAAATACTAATTATGATAAATCTAACACAGGCATTTTAACCAATAATCCTGGAACATTGTCAAATGATTTCTTTACTAATCTTTTAGATATGTCTACAGTTTGGGAAAAATCAAGCTCAGATGATAATAAATTCATTGGAAAAAATCGAAAAACTGGTTCGTATAAATGGACAGCTTCAAGAGTTGATTTAGTTTTTGGATCAAACTCTGAACTTCGTGCTATTTCAGAAGTATATGCTAGCGATGATTCAAAAAATAAATTTGTTGAAGATTTTGTTAGTGCGTGGACAAAAGTTATGGAACTTGATAGATTTGATTTAAATAATAAAACTTTTTAGTCAATTTGATACTAAGAGCCTCAAATATGCGAGGCTTTTAGTATCTAGTCTTTTTTATAAAATATTATATAAAAAAGTAATCCACCAAATTACTAGAGCAAGCATTCCTATTTCAAAGATATAAGCTCTATGTATAATATTATGATAACCTAATCTTATATAGCAATGAATGTATCTTGAAATAACAAAAATCCAAGAAAATATAAGGTCTACTAAATCTACTTTATCAAAAATTAAAGCCATCAAAATTAATAAATAGAAAAATATAGGTAATTCAAATTGATTTTTTAGTGTTTGCCTTGAAATAGTAATATAACTTGGAACATCACTTTTGTAATCTTTTAAATAACTAAATTTTACTATACCATTCTTAATTGCTTTCCTATTAACCAAATAGTTTTGAACGTATAAAAATAATGTCAACAAAATCATTGAAATAAAAGGATACAATATTAAGGTTTTACTCATATTATTTATTCTCCAATGCAGTAAAATCTAGCAATACTTTTCCAAAATTTTTTCTATTTTGTATATGTCTATGTGCTTTTGGAGAATCTTCAAATGAAAACTTACTATCAATAATTGGATGTAGATCATTTTCATTAACTAACTTAATTAAATTATTAATAGACCTTTTAACTTTCCACTCGTGACCATTGAATCTACCTAGGTGGTAACCCATTACTGCTTTATTATTAGCCATTAAATCCATTGGCTTATATTTTGGCATTGAATACATTTCTTTCATAGCAACAAGAGGTTTTAATTTATCACCTTTGACAAGGTTTTGATCTCCATAAATAATTAATTTACCCATCTTTGCTAAAACTCTATAGCTTACTTTCCAATTTTCTGCACCAATAGGGTCAATAATAAGATCGACACCTTTGCCATTTGTAAAACTCATAATTTCTTTTTCAATATCAGCTTTATTGTAGTCAATACATTTATCAACACCCATTTTTATTAATTCCTCATGTTTCCAAGCTGAAGAAGTCCCAATTACTTTAATATTTTTTGTTTTAGCTAATTGGATTGCAGCTGTTCCTACACCACCTCCTGCTCCATGAATTAGAAAAGTATCTCGTTCTTGAAGATTACCTAGATCAAACATCATCATATAAGCCGTTATATAAGTGACAGGAAATGCTGCGGCTTCTTCAAGCGTAAAATTATTCGGTAATGGAATAATAGATTCTTTATTTATACATGCCTGAGAACTGTAACTACCACTAAGAGTTAGTCCCATAACTCTGTCGCCAATATTAAATCCTTTAACATCTTTACCCATTTTGTCTATTACACCACTTACTTCACCACCTAAAATTGAACCTGGTTTTGGACCACCCGGATATAATTTCATTCGGGCCATTATTTCAGCAAAATTAATTCCTGTATAATATACTTTTATTCTTACTTGATCATTTAAAGGTTTAAGATCTTCTAATTCTCTGACTTCAAGTACTTCAGGTGCTCCATATTTTGTAAGTATTACACTCTTCATTTTTCTCCTATTCTTAACCAGTAGTTTGCATCGCTGATGCCATTGCATTTATAGTAGATGTTAATATCTCATCATTAACATTTTTTTTATCTTTTCTAACTCTATACAAAAATTCTATTTGAATAATATTTATTAAATCTGTAGTTGGATTCCTGAATTTTATAGAATTTTCTATTACTAAATTTCTATCTAGTAATCTTGTGCTTCCTGTTAATTTTAAAAAACTTTCTTTAATTAAAAAAAATTCTTTTTCAATCATTTCATGTATATTTTTGAATTTATGAATCTCAGCATATTTTTTTGAAACAGGAATACGAGCTCTTGCCATTTCAAATGTTATATTATCAAAGATAGACCTTAAAAAACTTGACTCTTCATAAATGTTTTTTAAATTTTTAAAATTATCACCTTTCATATTTTCATTTAAAATTTTTCCTATACCATACCAACCAGATATATTATATCTAGTTTGAACCCATGAAGCAACCCATGGAATTGCCCTAATTTCATTAATACCTAAATTATCTAACGAAATTTCAGATCTACTAGGAGGTCTAGAAGAAATATTTAATTTACTTAAAAAATCTATTGGTGTAGATTTTAGAAAAAATCTCCAATAATCAATATTGATAATATTTTCTTTATATTGTTTGTATGCAGAGTCTGCTAAGAATTTTAAATCAGTAATATTTCTATCTTTTTTATTTTTTTTAATCGTATTTTTAATCAACGCACTTAGAATTTGCTCAATATGTCTTTTTGAAATTTTTTCATCTCCATATCTATAAGAAATTATCTCTCCCTGCTCAGTCATTCTTAACTTTTCTTTAAGATTCAAGTTTCTAATAGCTTGATTTGACTTACCTCCTCCTCTGCTTATAGAACCACCTCTACCATGGAAAATACTATATTTAATTTTATAATTATTTAAAATCTCATTTATTTCACCAATACATTTACTAAGGTAATAGTTAGCAGAGAAAATTCCTCCATCTTTATTACTATCAGAATATCCAAGCATTAATTCTTGAAAATTATCTCCAGTTTTCAAATAAGTTCTATAAATTGAGTTATCTAATAAATTATTAACTAAAGTTTTAACATTATTTAAATCATCAATAGTCTCATACAGTGGTGTTATCGGTAAATACAAATTTTCTTTAACTTCCATGTTAAGCTTAACTAGATTGAAAATTAGAAATACTTCCAAAATATCACTTGTTTGATGTGTCATACTTACTATGTAAGACTTTATTGAATTTGGCTGATAAATTAAATTTTTAATAATAACTTCAAAAGTTTCATATAATTCCAATGAGGAATTACTTAGCTTATTTTTATCTATTGCAACTACTTTGCTTGCAAAAATATTTTCAATGATATCTTGTTTTTCTAACTCTGTTTTTTCTTTATATCCATTAAATAAAATCTCATTTATAAACTCCGAATGAATATCCGAATGTTGTCTAATATCCATTTGGAATAAATGAAATTTAAAAGTTTCAACCAAAATTAGTAATCTTTCTAAATCACTATTATCATATAAATTGAAAGTAAAATTATTTTCTAAATGTTTTTTTAATATAATTAAATCATATTTAAAATCTTCATAACTATATTTAATATTTAATTTATTATTCTGAATTAAAAATAAATTATCTTCTAATCTTGTTTTGATAATAAATAATTGTAATCTGATTTGCTGACTTTTGTGATTATCTATAATAGTTTTATCAATTTTTATTTTAGCTAAAGATTGTTTAATTTTATTTTCAAAGATTTGATCTTCGACATTTTCTAAACTTAATTGAAAATATATATCATTAATTAAATCAATATATTTTTTTAATATCTCAATTCTTTGAAATTTTAAAGTCCATTTTGTTATACTACTTGTAATATTTGGGTTACCATCTCTGTCGCCTCCAACCCAAGTACAAAAATTTATATTTCTGTTAAATTGATATGACTTTTTATAATAATTTTTAAATGAATATTTAAAATCCTTATATATTTCAGGAACAGATTTCCAAACTGAATCAAGCATTATAAAAATTGAATTTTTTACCTCATCTTTTGGTGAAACACTAGAAGTAATAATATCAGGGGTATTAAAAAATATAAATATTTTATTTTTAATATCTTTCTTTAATATTTTTTTCTTTTCTTTATTATAATTATTAAATAAGTACTCATCAATTTTTCTTAAAATTTTCTTTTGTTGTACTAATAATGATATTTTTCTAAACTCTGTAGGATGATAAGTCAATGTAGGTTCAAAAACTATTTCTTTTAGAATTTTTAGAGATTCCTCATATGAAACTTTATTATCATATAAAAATTTAACTGCGTCATTAATTGAATCTTTTAAAGGTTTTTCAATATTAGACTCTATAGACTTTAGATTATTTCTAAAATTAATTTCCTGAATTTCACATTGATTTAGTAAATGAAAATAACTTGATAAAAACTTTAAAGCTTGTTTGATTTCTTCATTATTATATTTTCCAAAGTATATATCAAAATCTCTAATTTCCATATCATTCTTAATATGATCTGAAAATATTTTATTTAATGAACTTATAATCTTATAATATAAATCTTTATCTGTTTCTAATAGTATCTCATCAAATAAGTCTAAAATTATATCAATTCTCAATATCATCGATTCAGATAAATTCGATTCTAATGCAAAACTTTTTATTATATTTTTAATACTTTTCATTTAGTTATAAAATCATATTTTATTTTTTTAAAGTTAGTTTTATATTAAAAAAGAAATCCAGAACCTAAATAAAAGTTTGGTAGAACTCCAGATGTATCTTCAAACTCTAATAACATTATTGATAAGCCAAATTTTAAATTAAATATTTTTTCTAAATTTTGATATCTTGATCCTAGAGTTATAAAAGGAACAGGGAAACTTCCATCTGTGTTAATATCTATTCCGTCTAGATCTATTGGGATATCACCTTCATAATTCATTGACCAAAGTGCAAAACCACCTCCTAAATCTAACTTTATTTTATTTCCACGTAAATAATTAACTCCAATTAAAATTGGAGAAATTCTAAGTTTTGCATCTCCAACGTAAGATGATTTTTCATATGAAACGGGCAATCCAAAACCAGCTCTAATTAGTAAACGATTATTTATTGACTTTTCATAATTAATAGAACCTAAAACTGTAGGACCAAACAATTCCAGATAGATATTATTTGATTTAGTTTGAATAAACGAAATAAAAGTAAATAAAAATAATATTAAATATTTAAATCTCATATCTTAATCTACATAATAAAAAAGCCTCTATAAAGAGGCTTTCTTATCAAAATACGAGGTAGCATCAGGATTGCGGTTCCTAATGCTTATGAGGAAGATTAACCAAAAATTATATTCACAAGCTGAACGATATCTAGCACATTAACTATACTATCTGAATTAAGATCACTATTTTGTTCATATTCGGTTGAAAGGACTAAGCTTATCATTTGAACTACATCTAAAACATTAACAATTCCATCGTAATTGATATCTCCATTTAAAATATTTACTTGTTTATAAATCCATGCTTTATTGGTTGATATAAATCCATTTGGATCAAAACCACCAAAGTAAATAGCATTTTCATTATTAAACGGTGATTCAACATAGCACCTAGTTGAAACTAATGGAGTATCATTAAATGTAATAGCTTCGTTTATTTCTTCTAATACATATTCACCATTATTATTTCTAATAGCAAAAAGAGCACCACTATAGTAACCATTCCAAGATGGATAATCACTTCCTTGAATTGTTGATTCAAAACCAACTATATGATAATATTGATTATCTTCATAATTAAATACTTTAAAAAACTCATTATATGCACCCAACAAATAATTTACAGTTACACCTGGCAAATAATCCTCAACAAGCAGAGAAATTTTAGTCTCATAAACTCTATTAAATTCGTTGTTTGGACTAGGGTCTAAACGAAAAATTAAACCCTTAGATTGACTATCAGGACACCACATTAAAATTAAAGAATCATAATCTTGATTATTAATTACTGTTAAACCTCTAATTCCTCCAACAGCAGAATTGACGTTTGAACTTAAATCACTAAAGTCATGAGCTATAGAATAGCTAGGATTAATTCCATCATTTCTTACATAAATTTTATTACCAGCAGAAAAATATAGAGCATTATTTGCAGTAGCAATACCTAATGGACGCATATTTAATGAACTAATTTCAGGTTCTAAGTCCCATTCAATTTTTCCTTCAATATTAGGATTATATTTTCCTGAAAAGATACCTTTTGTTCCAACTGATATAAGCAAATGCTCAGCTCCAGTGACACTATCGGTGTACAATTCCATATCCCTTATTGAGTAACTTTCATCTGTTGAAGGCAAATCACCTTCATGAATAACAGTTTGATTCCAATCATTTTCATCGTTTCTTACAAAAGCACTTACAGTTACTGGACCAAAAAAATAGTTTGATGAGAATGCTCCTACAACTAGTAAAGTATCAGGAGAGTCTAATAAAGATCCATCATTACTTTTAGTAAATATTACCTCTTTTAAAATTTCAGGCCTAAGATGATAAGAATCTAAATCTAAATCAACAAACCAATCTCCATTCGGACTATCTAAAGATATGATTTGGGACCAGCCAATATTAGAATTACTTCCACCATACCAAATATTTGATTCGTCCTGCCAATAACTTACAGATGCAAATAATCTATTTTTATGAGATACTAGTTGAAGAACTTCAGAACCACCCATAAAATTATTATTATAATCATAATTACCGGCCGAAAAAGAACTTTCCCATATTTGTGCATTTGTTATAACAAAAAATATTAATATTATGATATTTCTCATAAAATAAACTAAAAATAAAAAAGCCTCTATAAAAGAAGCTTTCTAATTTAATTCTCCAGAAAATAATTTAAATTAATTTACATAAAAAATATTATCAACTTAAAATTATAGTTACAATTTGGACTATATCTAAAATATTAACAATTCCATCATCATTGATATCAGCATTATTACTGTATTCATTAACTAAAATTAAATTTACCATTTGAATAATATCTAAAATATTAATAATTCCATCATTATTAATATCCCCAATTAACATAAAATTAGTTTCTTCAGCAAAATCAAATAAGTTATTTTCTATTTGAATCATAGCATCATAATTATTTGAATTTGTCAATAATACTACACCTATATTTTCTGAAAATGATATGAACATTTCTGTAGAACTTCCAGTATCACTCCCATTATGTCCAAATAATTCTCTACCGTTTGAATTTTTATAATACCACATCAAACCTTGCATTGAATTTGAGAGTGGATTATGAATTGTCTTCATTAATTCAATTGTATCAGAATTTAAAATTCTTATACCATTATAAACTCCATCATTCATGTATGCACTCATAAATTTAGCTAAATTATTTGATGTTATTCTGAGCTGTCCTGAAGGATAATCAGAGTATCCATAATGATTTTCTTCTATTAAACTTCCTAAACTGCTACCAGTACCATTTTCTCCACAAATATCTTCATAATCATAACAACAATCTTCAAATTCAGTACAAGCTGCATCACAAAAACAAGGATTGCTTTCATCGTATATACCACAACCAATTTCAAAACATGAATCACCTGATCCTGCAGCTAATTGATATGGAGAAGCAACTTGATTAATATTATTAATTTCAGATAAAAACCAAAATGCATTATTCATAGAAAGGGGTTCAAATATATTTTCATTGCAGTAATCATTAAATGATTGATTTGATATTTTCTCTACTAATAATCCTATTAATGCAGCACCAATGTTTGAGTAAGTGTAACTTGTTCCAGGCATTGTATTAGTAAAATTTAAATTATTATCATAAAAATCACCTTCAAGAGAAAAATATTGATTAAGATAATAATCCAATTCTATTTGAGAGTCACCATCATAATATGGCATTACGCTCCAATTATCTCTTATCCCTGAAACATGATTTAAAAGCATTTTAAAAGTAATACTAGCCAATGGGAAGTCAGGATGGATTATATCAAAGTTTAAATAATCATTAATATTATCATCAAGATCAAACAAACCATTTTCATATAATTGCATTAATGCAGTTGCTGTAACTGTTTTTGAAATGGAAGATAATATAAACATCGTATTTTGATCGACCAGTATATCATTTTCAATATTTGCATAACCAAATTGTTTTTCCCAAACAATATTATTGTCTTTAACAACCGAAATTGATATTCCAGGTATAAGATGGGTTTGCATGGTTGATTCAATAAACTGTATAAGTTCATCTTCATCACGATCAGTATTACGCTCTATATAATTGATGCGTAGATTAAGATCATTTCCATTTCTATTATGCACGTGATTATGATTGGTTGCAAATAATAAATTGCCTAAAAATAAAATTATTATGAGATATTTATTCATTATTTTAATCTACAAATAAAAAGGAATCTATAAAAGGGGCTTTCATAAATAAATAATAAATCAAGAGATTTTTATTAAAATGAACTTTAAGTTAATTATTATTAATAGATCCTAAAATATTATAACCTATAAATTTTGGTATTTTTGGAATATACATTTCTTGAATATTAGAAATATTAAATCCAGCTTTTTCTAAATCTACTTTTGTATCACAGTTTAAATGGCAACCACCAGCTAAAAATTTCCAAAATTTATTTACTTTATTTTGGAAATACTCAATATTATGATCTGGAGATTTAACATGCTCAATGATTAAAAATTTTCCATTTTTTTTAAGTACTCTTTTAATCTCTAATAATGCTGATTGAGTATTTATTATGGAGCATAAAGTATAAGTACATACGACACAATCTATAGAATTAGTATCAACAGGAATAGACTCAGCAAATGAAGTTAAAAAATCAATCTTTATACTACTTTTTTTAACCTGATTATGTGCTATTTTTTGCATTTGCAATGATGGCTCTAATGCTAATAGCTTTTTAACTTTTTTTGTATAGAAAGGTAAATTAAGACCAGATCCAAATCCAATTTCCAAGACAATACCTCTAGCTTGAGAAACAATTTTTTTTCTTTGAATCATAATAGGTTTTGAACTGCAAGCATAATGTAATAAATAAGGTTGTATAAATTTTGACCAAAGCATATTTAAATATACAAAAAACGTTACAATTATTTACATAGACTAAATACAAAATTAAATAAAAGGTTGTTAAATTTTCTAATATATAAATTAACAAATTAGAAAGAATTTTATGAAGAAAGTATTAGTTACAGGAATTTCTGGGTACATTGGTAATCATTGCGCAGTTGAACTATTAAAAAACGGATATTCTGTTAGGGGATCCTTACGCGACTTATCAAAATCTGAAGAAACTATTAAAGCCATAAAAAAAGAAATTACCCCAAATGATAACTTAGATTTTTGTAAACTAGATCTTCTTAAAGATGATGGATGGGACGAAGCAATGAAGGGATGTCAGTATGTACTTCACGTAGCATCACCTTACATTAATTTTGAACCAAAAGATGAAAATCTTTATATAAAACCAGCTCTTGAAGGTACTAATAGAGCTTTAAAAGCTGCTAAAAAAGCAGGTGTTAAACGTTTTATTGTTACATCATCAATGGTAGCTATGATGGGTGATGCTGATAAATCTATTAATTTAAATCATAAATCATGGACTAACCTCGAAGCTAAAAATGTAACTGCATATATGAAAAGTAAAACTTTAGCAGAAAAGAGTGCATGGGAATTTATTGAGAATCAAAAAGATGGTAAAAAAATGGAATTAGTAGTTATAAATCCTGGCCCAGTTTTTGGACCAACACTTTCTGGAAATTTAGATGGTGCTTCAATGGTCTTATTTAAAAAAATGATTGAGGGAAAAATGCCAATGGTTCCTAAAGCAGCTCTTAATATGTCTGATGTTAGAGATATTGCTAAAATTCATATGTTAGCTCTAGAAAACAAAAATGCAAATGGAAAAAGATTTATTGTTACAACTGAGAAACCATATAAATTTCAAGAATTAGCTCAAATTTTAAAATCTAATGGCTATAACAAAGTAAGTACTATCCAAGCTCCAAACTTTTTATTAAAATTTTTAGGTAACTTTGATAGAGAAGCTAGAAGTATGCGAGGAGTTATAGGAAAAACTTATAATGCAGACGTTAG
>CBFHVR010000011.1:0-5933 GCA_965659495.1 uncultured bacterium | reverse complement strand
CTACCAATTAATTCAGGAATAAAACCATATTTAACAATATCTTCAGGTTTAATAAAATTTAGAAAATCATTTTTTACATGTTTATTTTTTTTCTTTCTATTAAATCCAATTTCTCCACCTTCTAATCTATTATTAATAATTTTTGAAATACCATCAAATGTTCCCCCACACATAAATAAAATATTTGTTGTATCTATTTTAACAAGTGGTTGTTCAGGATGTTTTCTACCACCTTTGGGAGGAATATTTGCTATAGTTCCTTCTAAAATTTTTAATAATGATTGTTGCACACCTTCTCCAGAAACATCTCTTGTTATAGATTGATTTGCATTCTTTTTTGTTATTTTATCAATTTCATCTATATATATAATACCCCTCTGAGTCTTTTCAATATCATAGTTTGCCTCGTGATATAATCGCACTAAGATATTTTCAACATCTTCACCTACATATCCTGCCTCAGTTAAAACAGTAGCATCAACTATAACAAATGGAACATTTAAAATATTTGCTAGTGATTTTGCTAGTAGTGTCTTTCCTGTCCCTGTCGGACCTACTAAAAGAATATTACTCTTATCAATATTAATTGAATTTTTTTTAGAAAAATGTTCAAGTCTTTTGTAGTGGTTATAAACTGCAACTGAAACAATTTTTTTAGCATTATTTTGCCCAATCACGTATTTATCTAATTTTTTTTTAATTTCGTGGGGTTTTGTAATAGTTAAATTAAATTTATTTTGTGAGTTTATTAATTCGAAAGATTTATTAATACAAAAATTACAAATATGACAATTTTCTCCCTCTATTAGTAGCTCATAATTATTATGATCTGATTGACAGAAAGAACAGATAGCTAATGATTCTAATGATATTTCTTTACTCATTGTTTACTTTTGAGGTTTAATAATTTTATCAATTATTCCATAATCTAGTGCTTTTTCAGCTGACATAAAATGATCTCTATTTGTATCAGACTCAATCTTCTTGATTGATTGACCTGTATTTTTACTTAATATTTTATTTAACTTATCTCTAAGGAATAAAATCTCTTTAGTATGAATTTCAATATCAGATGCTTGACCTTGAGCCCCTCCTAATGGTTGGTGTATCATAACTCTTGAATTTTCTAGCGCCATTCTTTTACCATTAGTACCCATGCTTAGTAGTATTGCAGCCATACTTGCTGCTTGTCCCATGCATATTGTAGATATTTTTGGTTTTATATAATTCATTGTATCTAAAATTGCAAAACCAGAAGTTATTAATCCACCTGGAGAATTAATATACATATATATATCTTTATCAGGATTATCTGCCTCTAAGAATAGAAGTTGTGCAATAATTGTACTGCTCACAGTATCATTTATTGAAGATCCCATGAAAATAATTCTTTCTTTTAATAATCTGGAATATATATCAAAGGCTCTTTCTCCATTTGCAGTTTGCTCAACAACCATAGGAATTAAACTATTCTTATTCATATTAACCCTTTTATTTTTTCTTTCTTAATTTATCAGTAGAACTTTCATTGGTTTTGTTAATAAAAAATTCTTCCAATTTTTCATATAATTTTTGATTTAATAAGTCTTCCTGTAATTTTTGTTTATTCTCACCTTCCAAATAATATTTTTTAATTTCTTTTTTATAATTTTTATTCTTTTTCATTTGGTCATCTATAAAATTATTAACATCTTTATCATTTATATTGATTTTTTCAGTTTCAAATAATGTATTTCTTATTAAAATCCATTTAACCGAATTTTCCGAGTTTTTATTTAATGTATCAGAAACTTTGGACTCATCAAATTCTTGATTCATTTGTTGATACTGCTTTTTATATTCTTCAATTAAATAGTTTTTATAATTATCAATCATTGATTTAGGTGCATCCAGCTTTGTATTATCAACAAAATAATCAACTATTTTGTTATGGTACGTTTTTTTATATTCTGTATCTAAATCATTTTGAATTTTTTCTAATAAGTTAGATTTTAATTCCTTTAAATTTTTCAATGCTGGATCAATTATCTTCAGAAAACCAGTATTAAGTTCGGGTAATATTTGTTCTTCAATATTATTTATTTTAACTAAATAATTAACTGGCCTTGTATCCTGTTCTATTTCAACTTTTATTTCGTCACCAATTTTCTTGCCAATAAATTTTTTAGCTATACTACCAGAAAAAAGTCCTTCTCCAATTTTAACAAAATGATTTTTTAAAACACTGCCCTCAATAATATTACCTTGTTCATCTAGTTTATTAAAATCTCCATAAATAAAATTCCCAGATTTAATAGGTCCTTTAACAGGCTGGTTTTTGGCATGTTTTGTTTGCAAGTCAAGCAATGCATCATCTACATCTTTATTACCAGCAATATACTTTTCTGTTTTAATTGTAATTTTCTTTTTAAAATTTGGAAGTTTAAAATCTGGCTTAATTTCGAATGATATATCTAATTCTAAATCAGACATTTCTTTAAAATTGGCTTTTGTAACTTGACCTTGATTAATTGGATTTAATTTTAATTCTACTAACGCTTTCTTGTAGTATTTATTGATTGCTAAATCTAAAAACTTTGCTTCAATTGATGATGTATAATTTTTTTTAAATAATATAAGAGATTGTCCAAAAACTTTACCTTTTCTACCCCCAGGAGGGGTGTAATTAGATTTAAAATTATTAAACTCTGTTTCATACCCTGATTTTAGATCGTCCCATTTAACATTTATTGTGAGTTTTCTAGTAAAGCTATTGATATTTATTAAATCTAATTCCATGTTGTATTTAATTTCATTTTTTTATTATTAAAATTTGTTTATAAGTTATAATTAATTCTATGAGAAAAGAAACTCTATATAATAAAAAAAGTAAAACAGAGTTACAAAAAATATTAAAAGAAGAAAATTTTAACCGAAAAACTTTATCTTTTTATAAGTACATTGAATTAAATAATCTTCATGATTTAAGAAATAATATTTATAAATGTTTAAATAATTTAAATATTCTAGGTCGTATTTATATTGCTAAAGAAGGTATCAATGCTCAAATTAGTATACCTGTAAAAAATATAAAAAAATTTAAAAATTCTCTAAAGACTGAGTTTGATTTTGGAAGCCTAAATTTTAAAATTGCAGTTCAAGATGGGACCTCATTTTATAAGTTGATTGTAAAAATAAAAAAAGAAATTGTTGCTTATAATATTCTACCTAAAGAATACAATATGAATAATACTGGTAAGCATATAGATTATAATGAATTCAATAAATCAATTGATGAAGGAGCAATAGTTTTAGATATGAGGAACTATTATGAAAGTGAAATAGGAAGATTTGAAAATGCAATTATTCCTGATGTAGAACGATCTGAAGAATTATTGCCTGAAGTTAAAAAAATATTAAAAGACAATAAGGATGATAAGATATTACTTTACTGTACTGGCGGGATAAGATGTGAAAAAGCGAGTTCTTATTTAATCAATAATGGATTTAAAGATATTAATCAATTAGGTGGTGGAATCATTAAATATGCAAACGATGTAAAAAAAAATAATGTAAAATCAAAATTCATAGGTAAAAATTTTGTTTTCGATGATAGAATGTCTGAACCTATAACCGAGGATGTTATTGGTTCATGCCATGTGTGTTCAAAATCTTCAGATAGACATATTAATTGTTTGAATGAATATTGTCATATTCTATTAATTCAGTGTTTTAGATGTAGTAAAAACTTAAATAATTGCTGTTCAAAAGACTGTGCTGAGTTTTTACTATTGCCAATCGATGAAAGAAAAAAAATATTTAAAGATGGAAATATTAAGTTCAATGCTCAAAAAACTGATAAAATAAGACCAAAATTAAAAGATATCGATAGTTTGTAATCTTGTGCTGCTAATCCTTTTCTAATAAAAATATTTTATTTTTGTATTATTTATAAAATTTGTATTATTTATAAAATAAACATATATTAAAACCCTTTATATAATTTTTTTATTTTTATAAGAAGGTAGTTGTTGATATGAATCACATTTATTATTAATAACTTATTTTAATTTTTAAAAAAGATTTAGAAGTACAAAAGATTAACTTGGAGGAATAAATGAAAAATTATTTTATAATACTTTTATCATCATTATCGTTTTTAGTAGCAGAAGATATAGCAGTTTCAATATCATCTACTGATAATATCGCAGGTATTCAATATGGCTTTACAGGTGGTGGAAGCTTTAGTTACAATCCAGTATTAAGTGGTCCAGGTGCAACGTCAGATTTAGCTCCATATATTTTTAATATTCTTACGGTTCTTAATAATGGATTTACCATTATGGCTGATACCGGAGGTGGTTTTTTACCTTCGACTGATGGGGTATCTCGTACTTTTGTAACTTATCAAAATACAGGTGGCT
Source organism: uncultured bacterium (assembly GCA_965659495.1). Classification (GTDB taxonomy): domain Bacteria; phylum Fidelibacterota; class Marinisomatia; order SCGC-AAA003-L08; family D37C17. The sequence goes on along the minus strand of CBFHVR010000011.1, from coordinate 1,530 downwards.
CAAATGTATGTGTGGATGCATCGTCTTTGGTTGTATCTGATACAGCGGGTAACACATTAACTTATGCAACTGTAGATCCAGATAATTGTCTATTAATTACAGTTTCTAATGCATGTGATGATGTAGATAACGATGGTATATGTGATAATGAAGATAGTTGTGTTGGAACACCTGATTGCGCTGGAGTGTGTAATGGTTCTTCTGTAGATCTTGGGTGTGGTTGCGGTGTTGCTGGTCCATCTGGATGCGATAATGCTTGCGGTTCAACAGCTGAGAATGATGCTTGTGGTGTATGCGGAGGTGACGGTTCATCTTGTGCGTCTGACTTTACTGTAAACGCAGGTAGCTATTATTACAGTCCTTCTAGTTTACTAATTGATATTGGAGATACCGTTGAATGGGTTAATGATGGTGGTTTCCATGATGTCAATGGTATTACAAATACAATAACTGGCTTATCATTCAATAATCCAGAAAATTTTTATGTTGGTCCACCTACGATATCAAGTGTTATTGGTAGTTATACATTCAATATAGCAGGTATTTATAATTATGATTGTTCTATTGGCAGTCATGCTGCAAATGGTATGGTAGGTACAATAACTGTTGGCTCTGGGGGTTGTACAGATACAAGTGCATGTAATTTTAATTCTTCTGCTGATTTTAACGATAATTCTTGTGTGTTTGCAGATGTGAACGCATGTCAATTATGTTCAAATGGTTCTGTTGTAACAAATGATACAGATAATGATGATGTCTGTGATGATGTTGATGATTGTGTGGGTTCACTAGATGCACTAGATGTATGTAATGGATCTTGCCAAGCTGATACAGATAGTGATGACATATGTGATGACATTGATAATTGTGTGGGAGCAGTTGATAGTTGTGGCGTTTGTAATGGTGATGGTTTATCATGTCAAGATATAGTTTGTACTGATTTACCAGAAAATGATAATACATTATATGTTGATGCAAACGGAACAGTCTACTATAATTTTACATCTACTTTAGCAGGATTTCAATTTAACGTAGCTGGAACCTCTATTGGTCCAGCATCAGGTGGTGCTGCAGCAATTGCAGGATTTATTGTATCGGTAGGAAATTCAACTGCAGTGGGAATTTCATTTACTGGTGCTCAGATTCAGCCTGGTTCTGGAATATTAACTGAATTAAGTTTGACCGGAACTCCAACTGGTTTATCAGGCATAGTATTGACAGATCCTTTTGCAACTGAGTTTACTGGTTCAACTGAAACGTATTTATGTCAAGCAGCTGAATGCACAGTTGATTTAGATAACGATGGTATTTGTGACGATGTTGATGATTGCGTAGGAATAGTTGATAGTTGCGGCGTTTGTGATGGAGATAATTCAACGTGTGCTGGATGTGATGGTGTTGCAAACAGTGGTTTAGTTAATGATGAATGCGGCGTTTGTGATGGAGATAATTCAACGTGTGCTGGATGTGATGGTGTTGCAAACAGTGGTTTAGTTAATGATGAGTGCGGCGTTTGTGATGGAGATAATT
>CBFHVR010000010.1:0-3924 GCA_965659495.1 uncultured bacterium | reverse complement strand
CTTTATCTCTCAAAGTATCACAATTTGTAGTGGTGAATCTTTTTCTGTTGGTCCTAATATTTATACTAATACTGGAAATTATATTGATACAATCTCATTTGGTGGATGTGATAGTATAATAAATACTAATCTAAATGTTCTAAATAATTCTTCTTTGCAGCAAGCTATTAATTTATGTTCTGGGGAAAGTTATCTAATAGGTAATAATATTTATACTCAAAGTGGTATTTATACAGATACATTAACATCTTTTAATGGTTGTGATAGTATTGTATATACTAATCTTTCTTTTAATAATAATTTCTATTCACCAAATAATTTATCTATATGTTATGGTGATACTATCTTTATTGGAAATAGTAATTATTTTTCACCAGGAAATTATATTGACACTCTATTATCAATTAATGGTTGCGATAGTATAGTAAATACTTCATTAACAGTTTTTCCAACTTTATTTGAGTATTTAAATTTCACAATATGTGATGGAGATAGTATAATTATTGGAAATAACACATATTTTAATACTGGATCATATAGTGATACTATTGTATCTTCCTTAAGCTGTGATAGTATTATTTCAACTACTATTAATCAATCAATACCAGTTACAAGTTTAAATGAAAACATGGGAATATTAAATTATACTACTGTTGCTGGATCACCTCCTTATAATGTTCAATTATATGGCCCTAATGGTTTAATTTTTAATTCTTTAAATAATAGCGGATCAGGAAATTATACTCCTACTTTAAATGGTGAATATTTTATAGTTGTTGAAGATCAGGCTGGTTGTTTTGCTGACACTGTATTTTATACTATTGATTTTATATTAATTGCTGATAATTTAATTTTTGATGATTTAAATATTTATCCTAATCCTAGTAATGATTATTTAAATATTGAATTTTCAAATTCTAAATTTTTAAGTTTTACAATTTCTTTTGAAAATATGTTAGGACAAGAAATTTTAAGAAAAGACTTTTCCTCAAAAAATATTGAGTTTTCATATATGTTTAATGTGTCTGATTTTTCTAATGGAATATATTATGTCAATTTAATAACAGAAAATGGTAACATTGTTAAACTAATAACAAAAAATTAATTCAAGTATATTTGTATATATGATAAAAAAATATTTATCTCTTTTCTTAACTATTATTTGTTTCATTTCATGTGAGCCAGATCCAGACCCTGTAAGCTATGAAAGTAAATATGGAAATGGAACGTATATTTTAACAGATAATGGATTAAATTTTATTAAAAAAAATACAACGCTAGTTAAAAATCAAATCTTTTCTTCTGTGAATGGTTCTTCTTTGTTAAATCCTGTTGAAATCGAAATCTATGGTAATAGATTATATATAGTAGGTAAAGACTTTTATGCTACAGATATTAATACGCTTCAATTGCTTGGACAAGTTGGTGGCTTTGTTAATGCATCAGCATGTGCAATTATCCCTCAAAATCGTGCTTTTGTAAGTGATAAATCTGAATCCCTCGTAAAGCTTGTAGATCTTGACAATTACAGGATTATTTCTGAAATAGAAACAGGAGTGGGGACTTCGCCAGGATTTATAATAAACAAATACGATAAATCTTTTGTTTTAAATGTTGGAGATAATGATAATTATGATAGTACTCTAGTTACTATAACATATAAAGATGATCTTATTCCTCTAGCTGATTTTTCTGGAAATCTAATTATTGGTAAAAACCCAAATTCTGCATTATCATCTGGTAATATTAAGGTTTTGTGTTCAGGAGTCTATGATGAGGATGATCCTACTAATAACATTGAGTCATCTTTTTTTAATATTTATCCAACGGATTTATTAATTAATTTTTCTCAAGATCTACCTTCAATTTACAATGCAAAGAATTTAGTTGAGACTTCTAATGGAAATAATTATTATTTTACTGCTAATGGAGGAATATACAGAACCAATACATCCATGACTAATGTAAATTTAATTGCCCCTATTGAATCTGATGTTTTAAATATTACTACTGAAAAGTATGCAGTTAATGACACTACTGATGCTTATTCAAATATTTTATATATGAATGATTTATCAAACACAGGAAAGATTTATAAGTACAATATTAACCTTTCTTCTTTTGTTGATACAATTTTAGTTTCAGGAAGTGTTATTGATATTAAATTCAAAAATTAATTTATAACTCTTTCATTAATAATTGATAAATTTCCACCATAGATTTAATATCTAGCTTGTGAACTTTTTCTTTTGGACTATGCACATTCTGTTCTGCAGCTCCAATAAAACACCAGTCAATAGGATAGGGGCTACTTTGTATTTCATTTCCATCACTTCCACCACTAGACTCTACTTCGAGTTGAAATGGAATCTTTGTTTTTTTAGTAATATCAATAATTTTATTTACATATACCTTTCTTGGTATACCACTGTCTCTAAGTGAAATAACTACTCCTTTTCCAGCTTTAACTCCTTTTGTAACCCAAGTTATATCTGAAATCAAGGCTTGATGAATATTGTATTTTGTATAAATAAAATTTGTTAAAAACCCAACAGAACCACCTCCATGTTCTTCCCAGCATGAAAAAACAATTAATCCATTTTCTAAGGATTTAGCAACTTTTAGAGCATTCCACACTCCAAGTCTATTATCCATATAGCATGATTGTATATAGTTTTTAGTTTCTTTAAAATTCATTTTAAATGTAAGAGTCGTACCTCTTTCTATTTCTCTATTAAAATCAATAAATATCTTTTCATTTTTTTTAATAATTTTTCCTTCAATTTTTCCTTTACTATCAGATCCAATTAATTCTACTCCATTTTTAACAACAGGTCCTCCTATTTTTATAATTTCATTATTATATTTTGCAGTAAAACCAATACTGTCCATGTGTGCATATATAGCTGTTTTAGGCTTTCCAAAACTTAATATAATACTATCTTGAAATCCATCACCACTGTAAATTTTAGGTTTTACTTTCCAATTTTTCATATTTGAGTTTACATACTCAATTATAAACTCACTAATATTATTTTCTTCTCCCGATGGAGCATGAATACTACATAGTTTTTTTAATAGTTTCATTATTTTGTTTTTAAATATTTTATGTCAATTTTATGATTCTTTGATATTTTATCATAGAAAATTTTTGAATTCTTTAATGTTATTGAACATTCTATCTTAGATATGATATCATTTTTGTGATTTATAATATTTGCATTATAATTTTTTAAAATGTTCATTACTGAATTTAATTCCTCGAACGAAAACTTTAAAGAATACATTTCAGTAATATCTATGCATTCTATTTTATTATTTTGAATTGCTTCTAGAGCTGCATTTTTATATGCTTTTATTAATCCTGGAATTCCTAGTTTAGTACCCCCAAAGTACCTTACAACTACAATTAAGCAATTTGTTAAGTCTTTTGATTTAATCTGACCTAAAATTGGTTTTCCTGCACTATTTTTTGGTTCTCCATCATCGTTTACTTTTTCAATAGATTTATCTGGTTTTATTATGTAAGCATAACAATAGTGACTAGCATTTTTATCTAATTTTTTAATCTTATTAATTTCATCTACTACTTGCTCTTCTGACTTAACTATAATTGCATATGCAATAAATTTTGACCCTTTTGCTTTATATATTCCTTTAGAAGAATTTTTTAATTGATTATATGTAAAATCAAATAACATTAAAGAAAAGAATAAACCAAATTAATATAAAATCTGTATAAATCCCTGTAGGTATCAGAAATAATTATAATAGATAAAATTGCAATAGCAATACCAATAAGATTACGTTTTGTTAAAATTTCTTTATAAAGTAACATACCTAAAACAGTTGTGGATACAACTATACCAACACTTGTAAGAGGAAAGATTAAATATGATTTATCTATAAAATAATCAGATTGTA
>CBFHVR010000009.1:0-6758 GCA_965659495.1 uncultured bacterium | reverse complement strand
GGGTAAGATGTATGAAAGTCTATTAAATAAACCATTCTCAATTAGTATATCATCTATGGTATTTGATGTTTTTTGAAATAAATGAAATAATGCCTTTATAACAATATATCTCATAAATAAATATGAAAAAATACTAAAACATAATATTGCTCCTAACAATATATATTTTTGTTCAAATAAGTTCAAAATGTAATCGTTTAAATTTTCCATTTATACCATTTAATTTGTTAAAATATTTACTATCCTCAATTTAAAACTAATTTAATAATTTTAAAATAGAATGGTACTACAGTGGCCAAAAATATAAAATTAATGGAGTACCTAATATTACTATAAGGATTTCAAGTGGTAAACCCATTTTCCAATAATCAGAAAATTTATATCCACCTGGGCCTAATATAAGTGCATTACACTGATGACCTATTGGAGTTAGAAAGGCACATGAAGCACCAACAGCAACAGCCATTAAAAAAGGATCTATACTTACACTTAAAGACATTGCTATTCCAGAAGCAATAGGTGCCATAATAAGTGCTGTCGCAGCATTATTAATAATATCTGATAAACACATAGTAATTATCATTATAATTGCTAAAATTAACCAATTAGGCAAACCATTTGTCATGTCAACCATAGCAGTGGCTAATAATTGAGAGCTACCAGTTGTTTCAAGGGCACTACTAACAGGAATCATAGCACCTAATAAAACAATTATTGGCCAGTCAATTTTTTCATATAGTTGTCTTACAGGTAAAATTCCAGTGAAAATATATAATAAAATGGCTATAATAAAAGATAAAGTAGTAGGAAATACTCCCATGATACTAGTCGTCACACTAGCACCAAAAATTAAAAGAGATAGTCCAACCTTAGAAAATAGGCCTACCTCAATATCTCGTTGCTGTAAAGGTAAAAGATAAAGTAAGTTTATACTATCTTGAAGATGATCAGCATTACCTTGCAATAATAAAACATCACCTACACGAAAAACTATTTTATCTAAACGTTTATGGATTGGTTCACCCTGTCTAGCTACGGCCATAAGAATTAATGAGTTTGATGTTTTTCTTCTTAAATATGTACGATTTCTTTTTAGAAGTGGAGAATCAGGAGTTACAACAACTTCTTTAAATATTGTATTTTCGTCTTTTAACTTATTTATACGTTCTCGCATTTTTTTTGTAAATCTAATTAAATATTCATCCATCATAGATTTTAACTCTACTGGATCTGCTTTAATTAAAAATCTATCGCCTGATTTTATTTTATTATTACTTTGTATAGATGCAAAATTCTCTTCCTTATCAATGTAGCCAAATATTTCAAGTCTATTTTCAGTAAACTTCTCTACATCTTTTATTTTTAAATCTATAAGTTTACAATCTTCAGGAATTCTAATTTCTGTAACATATTCATCAATAGAAAAATGTGAATCAGACCCAGGCTTCTTATGTGATGTTTTTGGTATTAACCTCCATCCAAAAAAAGTTATAAAAACAACACCAATAAATGCAATTGCAATACCTACAGGACTAAAATCAAGCATACCAAAGGGATCGGGAGTAAAATCATGATAATTAATATTTTGATCATTAAAATATTTAGCGGCAGGAGAATTGATATTATTTAGGGCTTCTAATTTCATGTTATTTTGATTTGTATAACGAAAAGCTGCTATAATAATATTTGGAGGAGTTCCTATCATTGTTATCATTCCACCTAATATACTAGCAAAAGCTAATGGCATTAATATTATGCTAGCAGAACGATTTTGCTTTGCGGCAGTTTTAAGAGCAACCGGTAACATTAAAGCAAGAGCCCCCACATTATTCATTATTCCTGAACAAATTGTAGCCACTCCACTTAAGCTCGCAATATGTGTTAGTTGATTTTTAGAGTATGGTGTTATTTTTCTAGAAATATAATCTACCACACCTGAATTTTTAAGAGCTTGACTTATTATTAACACTGCAGCAACTGTTATAACTGCAGGATGCCCAAAACCCGAGAATAAATTCGAAGTATCTTCAATGAGTAATGATTTTTCAGAACCTAATAATAAATCAGTAACAAAAAGTATACATAAAGCTATTATTGAAACAATATCATATCTCCATTTACCCCAAATAAACAAAATAAATGTTATGAAAATAATAATAAAAATAGATATTTGATCAACTGTCATACACTACTTTCTTTTTTTCTTTTTCCAAAAAAAGTATATACCTATAAATGAAAGAACATATAATGAAATAAATAAATAATATGGATTTACAACATCTCCAAATAAATATGTGATAATTAAAATTAGTGTAGTTCTCATATGATAAATATAATAAAAAACCCCTCTAATAATAGAAGGGTTTTTAAGTTTCTTAACAGCATAATAAACTAAATATTATATTTTAATACCTACCTTTTCTTCTACGTCGTTTTTTAGGTTTATATTTTTTAGTTTTTGATGAATCAATCAAATCTGGATTATATACAGAAACTAAAATTAATTTTCTATTGTATCTTATCTTATTCATCTTAGAAATAATCATATTTTTAATTTTACTGTCTACTTCAAAAGTAGTATAGGATTTTTTAATATCTATTTTTCCAATTTCAGTATCTCTAGAACGTAATGTTTTACTAACTAATCTTATAAAGGTTTGCGGGGTAACCTTTTCAGATCGTCCAATATTTATTATTAATTTAGAAATGTTATTATTAGTCATCTCTAGTTCTTTTTTAGATGTTTTTTTATTATCTGTATCAATTTTTGTCTTTTTAGAGGGTTCTAGATTCATAGAAATAATTTTCCCAATTATTTCTTCTTTAGTAAATGAAGTCAATTTATTATAAAAATCTTCAAACATTAATTTTTCTTTATCATCTGGCACAGAGATATTAACCATTTTGTCTGTAAATAATTTTATTTGAGATTTAAAAACATCACTATCTGTTGGTACTTGATTTTGAGAAAATGAAATCTTGGAAAGCTTTTCAATTTCTTTCAAACGCCTATATTCACGTTTTGAAACTAGAGCTATTGATAATCCTTCTTTTCCTGCACGTCCTGTACGACCACTTCTGTGGACATATACCTCTGGGTCATCTGGAAGATTATAATTTATAATATGTGATAAGTCATTAACGTCTATACCTCTTGAGGCAACATCTGTCGCAACTAAAATATTAATATGTTTTTCTCTAAATTGACGCATAACCTGATCTCTCTCACCTTGAGATAAATCTCCATTTAAAACTTTTGCAGAATAATTGTCTTTGATAAGATTATTTGAAATCTCGTTTGTCTCTCTTCTTGTGCGGCAAAAAATGATTGTATAGATATCTTTATTTAAATCTATAATATTTCTTATTATATCATATCTTTTACTTTTAGTAATAACATAATATATATGCTTGACTGTATCTGCACCTTTGTTAGCAATAGAAGTTGAAATTTTTAACGGATTTTTCATGTATGCTTGTGTAATCTTTTTTACTTTAGTAGATAATGTGGCTGAAAACAAATAAATTTTTCTATCTTGAGGGGTTTCAACTAATATTTTATCGATTTCACTTTTAAATCCCATCGATAACATTTCATCAGCCTCATCAAGCACAAAATATTTTATAAAACCTAAATCTACACGCCTTCTTTTAATTAAATCATTTAATCTTCCAGGGGTGCAAACTATAATTTTGGGATTTTTTTTTAAGTTTTTAATTTGGTTATCTACTTTTGCTCCTCCATATATTGAAATCACGTTGTAATATTTCATATTGCTACAATAACTATTTAATTCTTTAGTTATTTGAAGACAAAGCTCTCTAGTTGGACATAAAATAACACATTCAATATCTTTGTTTTTATTGTCTGTTAATTGAATAATTGGCAAACCAAAAGCAGCCGTTTTTCCTGTACCTGTTTGAGCGCTAGCTATTATATCTCTATCAGTATTAAGTATCTCAGGAATAACTTTATCTTGTATAGGAGTAGGTATTTTAAAATTAAGATCTTCTATTGATTTCAATAGATTATCATTAAGGATGTATTTATCAAATGATGACATGCACCTATATTACATTTAATAATTATATTATTTATATTAAAAAACTCCTCATATTTTTAACTGTTTTTTGGATAGCGATTATTTTTTAAATAAGTATTAAATTTATTTATATATTTAACTATTAAAATAATAAAAAATTGGAATCTAAATATGGCAACATTAGTTTTGAAAAGTACTTACAGCTTACTTGAAAAAGAATTAAAATCTATAGATGTAAAAATGGATGAAATAGGTAAAAGAATTGCTCATGCAAGAGAACTTGGTGATCTTAAAGAAAACGCTGAGTATCATGCTGCCAGAGAAGAAATGAGTTTAACTATTTATAAAAAGCAAAAATTATCATCTCATGCCCCATTTAGAATGATTGAAGATAATGAGATAGACACTGATGAAGTAGAATTCGGTACTAAAGTTATGATTCATGAAGAAGGATTAGATACACCTGAAGCATATTATATACTGGGACCACTTGAATTAGAACTAGATCTTTTTCCTATTATTGTAACTTATCACTCTCCTTTTGGTCAAGCTGTAATTGGAAAAAAAGTAAATGAATATTTTACCCTTGAAATAAAAGGTAAAAAAACTAAGTTTACAATTAAGTCTATCGAAGAAATTGATTAAGTTTAAGATTTATTCTAAAATCCTCTTATTTATTTCGTAGCCAATCTATATTTTTATGTATCAATATGTATATATAATAGTTTTTAATTTCAATAAATAATACATTGATTTATGAAAATTTTTAAAGAAATAGAAAAGTATATTGAAATAAATAGTAATGAAAAGACTATTCTTTTAGAATCTTTGAAACTAATAAATATCAATAAAGGTGATATAATACAAGAGCAAGATAAATCTAATGATTTAGTAGGGTTTTTAGAAGCTGGTATACTAAGAAGCTATAATACAGGTGTGTCAGGCAATGATATAACTTATCATTTTTTTGAAGAAGGTTCTTTTTTTACTGATTTGTATAGTTTTGATAAATCAAAAAAAAGTGAAGTTGCAATTGAGGCCTTATCCAATTGTACAATTTATACTTTTGATAAAAAAATGTTTAAAGAATTAGAATATAAAATAGAAAATTGGTCATGTTTTGCATTACAATACTACCAAGAAAAATCCTCATGTTTATTAAATTTTAACGCTAAAGTAAAAAACTCAACTGCTTTCGAAGCTTATAATTTATTTTCGAAGTATTACAAGCAGGCAATTAAAAAATCTCCACAAAAACATATCGCATCTTTTTTAGGTATGTCCAAATACACTATATCCAGAATTAGACTTTAATAGTTGATATAGAGCAACAAAATTTATATAGTTTGTTTATTTTATTTTTATAGTCTAAGATTTCCTAACTTAAAGGAGAGAATAATGCTAAGATCAATAACCCTATTCATACTTTTTTCATCGATATTTGCATATTCACATAACCCATTACCTGAAAATGTTGGTGCATACCAACAATTTACCTGTTTTCAATGTCATAATACATGGCCTGAGAATGCTAATGAAAGTGGAAGTGTACAAATTTATGGTATTCCAGATTTTATTGAACCTGGGGCGAGATATGAGGTAGATGTTGTAGTTAGTAATGCATACAATAATGCTTCCTGGGGTTTTGAAATTGCATCTTTTATTGGATATCAAGGTCCACTTTTACAGGCTGGTAGCTGGGAATTAACTGATCCATTAAAAACTATAGCAGAGGTTGCAAATAACGTGGTGTATATCAAACAAACCTCAGATGGTACATTTCCAAACCAATCAGGTTCTGCTTCATGGTCAATGATATGGACAGCACCTGAGAACTTCTATGGAGTAATAAGATTTTATGCTACTGGAGTAGCGGGTGATGGAGAACTTGGTAATTTAGGTGATTATAGCTATAAAACAGACTTGATTACTACTGTAAGTGTACCTGATAGTGAGTACCCTGTTAATGTTGATTATTACAATGAAGTTGTTCCAATTTTTCAGGGATACTGTATGGGTTGTCATTTAGCAGATTTTCAATACAATGATAATGGTCTTGCTTTAGATTCATATCCAAATTTAATGGCTGGTGGAAATACAGGTCCAGCTATTATACCTTTTGATGCTGAAAATAGCTTACTAGTTAAAGCAATTGAGGGTAGAGCTTACGAATCTGATGGTATATCAAGTATGCCATATTTTCAACCATTAATAAATGAAACTTTAAGAAATGTAATTAGAGCATGGATCGATGAAGGTGCTGAAGAATTCCCATGTATCTTAGGTGATTATAATTTTGATAATCAAATTGATGTTAGTGATGTAGTACAAATAGTTGATTGTATTTTAAATTCAAATTGTGATTTAAACAGTTGTGCTGATATAAACGAGGATGGCTCTTTATCTGTAGCAGATATTATTATGATTGTAAATGTTATCCTTGAAGGATAATATCTAATATTAAAATAATATCTTGAATGTTTAAACTTCCATCTTGATTAAGGTCACCATAGATTATATACTCATTATTTAAAATATAAGAAATCATAATAATTATATCTTGAATATTAAGAATTAGGTGTGATTGTTCCCCACCAAATGCTCACCTGTGATTACGATTGAATAAGTATGGAATAAAGAGGTTAATTACCAAGTATGATATTTACAAGTAATACAACATCAAGAATATTAATCAACCCATCAGAATTCATATCA
>CBFHVR010000008.1:0-31104 GCA_965659495.1 uncultured bacterium | reverse complement strand
TTCAACAGTGGCAGGATTTCAATTTAATGTAGTTGGAACAACAATGACTGGTGCTTCAGGTGGTGCTGCAGCGACTGCAGGATTTACAGTATCAGCAGGTGGTTCAACAGCATTAGGATTCTCATTCACAGGTGCTACTATCTCAGCTGGTACTGGTGTATTAACTGAATTAGTATTAGCTGGAACACCTACAGGGTTATCAGGTATTGTCTTATCTGATTCTGGTTCACAAGATGTTACAGGTTCTGCTTCAACATCATTGTGTGTTGAGTCATCAACAGGTGGTGATACAGGTGGTGATACATGTGCTAGTGGAGTTTTTGATTGCGCCGGTGTATGTGACGGCACAGCTGTAGAAGATTGTGCTGGAACATGTGATGGCACAGTAGCTTTAGATGATTGCGGAGTATGTGGTGGTGATAATTCATCATGTGCTGATTGCGCAGGCACACCAAATGGTAGTGCAGTTGAAGATGAATGCGGTGTATGTGGTGGTGATGGTTCATCATGTGCTTCTTTATCCTGTTCTGATTTACCAGCAGGTGATAATACTTTATACTTAGCTGCTGATGGAACAGTGTACTATAATTTTACTACTACAGTAGCAGGATTCCAATTTAATGTTGAGGGAACAACAATGACTGGTGCTTCAGGTGGTGCTGCAGCGACTGCAGGATTTACAGTATCAGCAGGTGGTTCAACAGCGTTAGGATTCTCATTCACAGGTGCTACTATCTCAGCTGGTACTGGAGTACTAACTGAATTGGTATTAGCTGGATCAGGTACAGGATTATCAGGTATTGTTTTATCTGATTCTGGTTCACAAGATGTTACTGGTTCTACTTCTTCAGCTGATTTATGTGTAGAATAATTTAATCTTATATATAAGCTAGTTATAAAGCCCCCAAATGAATTTTTGGGGGCTTTTTTGTTTATATAATTATTTTAATATTTTGTAATATATTTATATGAAAAATATTTTTTTATTAATTTTTTGTTTTTCCTTCAACTTTATTTTTTCTGATATTGGAGCAGAAAAGATAGCAAGTGGTTTTGATAAACCTGTTTTTATATCTTCTATACCCAATAGTAATGATTCTCATGTTGTTTTAGAACAAAAAGGAACAGTTAGAATAATTAAGAAGAATCAAGTTATGCGATCTTATTTTTTAGATATAAGGGATAGGGTCCATAAGCCATTATTTCCTGGTGATGAAATGGGATTGTTAGGTCTCGCTTTTGATCCAAATTTTCAGATAAATAATAATGTTTATGTTCATTATAACGATAAGAATGATAATACAATTATATCAAGATTTAAAGTTTATAATGGTATTACAAGTAAAGTATCAGAAAAAATTATTTTACAAATAAAACAGCCTTATTCTAATCATAATGGAGGAACTATTGCTTTTGGTTTAGATGGGTATCTATATATTGGTCTTGGAGATGGAGGTTCTGTTGGTGATCCAGAAAAGAGAGCTCAAGATTTATCCAGTTTATTTGGTTCTATTTTAAGAATTGATATTAATACTGATGATTATTACTTAATACCAAAAGATAATCCATTTATAAATATTGAAAATGCTAAATCAGAAATTTGGTCTTACGGTTTAAGAAATCCCTGGAGATTTTCTTTTGATAAATTAACTGGTGATATGCTCATCGGAGATGTAGGTCAGAGCTTATGGGAAGAGATTAATTTCGAGCCATTTTTAAGTAAAGGTGGAAAGAATTATGGATGGAATATTTTAGAAGGTAATCATTGTTATCCAGAAGATTCTAAATGTTCATCTGATGGTTTTACTATGCCATCATTTGAGTATCCCAATAATGCTAATTATGCAAAGACACTATTTGGCATTAAACAACCTAATATGGATGGATGTTCAATTACAGGCGGTTATGTTTACAGGGGCGATAAGTTAAAAGATATGAATGGAAAATATATATTCGGTGATTATTGTACTGGCAAAATATGGAGTATTAATATTAGCGAAGGTAATGGAGAAAATTTGGTGAATCACACCAATAGTATTATGAAAAGTATTGGAAAAAAAGAGTTTTATCTTTCCTCATTTGGTCAGAACAATGATGGTGAAATATTTATTGTAGATTATAATGGAACAATTTATAAGCTCGTGAATATATAAATTAGTGCTGATTCATTTTTTTATATTATTTTCATTTTTAGTAGCTGTTCCAGTAACAGATCAGAATGTAGAACTGTCAGGTCCTGATCATATAAGTTTAATTGTTCATCAAGATTTAATTAATGATTTTTTTATTAATTTGGGTAAAATAAAAGGTAAGAAAAAATCATTTGATTGGAATCTTAAAAACCCTAGAATTAATATCTCAAACGAGAAAGCTGTTTTTAATGCAGAAATTCAATTGTATAATAATTTATTAAGTGTAACCAAAGATGTAGTAGGTAAAGTTGATATATCTTATGATAAACTTAACAATTTAATTATAATTAAAATTGTTGACGCTGATGTTATTATAGATATAGCTGGTTATGATGTAGGTAAAATTGATATAGCTGGTTATTTTTCCAAACCCTTAAAGTTAAATGGACCTCAGGCAGTTTCAGATAATATTGAATTTGCAATGCCTTCAGGTAATAATAAAAAAATTGATGTTGTCGTTAATTCGTACTCATTAAAATTAATAGAAGGTGGAATAAAATTATCAACCAGTTTAGGCTTTAATAATATAATTAAAGAATAAGGACTTAATAAGAACTTCTTAAAGTGGTCTGATTTTTTGAAAAGTCAAATAAACCAAAGTTTAGAGCACTTCCACCTGGTCCAGCTAAAACCATATTTGAAATTTTTACATCATTTAACTTATTAAGGTATTCAACATTTATAGAGCATAGTAAATGTTCTCCTTTGGGTATAAACTTTCCTTCGAATGAAAAAGCAAGAATCATTTTATCATTATGTGAAGTATTAAAACCATGAAGTTCAAGATACCCTCCATCAATATCAATTAATTTTACGCCTTCAAATTCAAATTGAATTCCATAGATATCATCTGATGATTGAATCCAAAGATCAAGCATATTATTATTTGAATCTAGCCAAATAATATTTTCTTCTAAAGTATTTGGCCTCTTAAATTCTGGTTTTTCATGTTGTAATATTCCACCAACAACAATAATTGTAAGTATTATTATCGATGCAATTGATACTAAATTTGTATTATTTTTAAGATTCATACCTGTAATATAAAAATTAAATTAAATATAGTTTTAACATTATGTAAAAATATTATGTATAATTATAATAATTATTTAATTTTAAAAGTTTAAAAATGTAATAGAAAGGGAAAAACATGTATATAATTAAAAATTTATTATTATTATCTTTTTTTAGTTTTGTTATGAGCGGTACAGTAACTGAGTTATATAAAGTAGAAGGAATGCATTGTCAGTATGGTTGCGCCAATAAAGTAAAATCTATTATATCTGAAATAGATGGAATGAAAAAATGCGAAGTAGATTTTGAGTCTTCTTTAATGACTGTTGAATTTGATGATAATAAAGTTAATTCTGAATTAATATTATCTGTAATGTCTGATAAAACAACTTATAAGTCTGAAAAATATAGTGATAAAAAAGAAAAAAAATCATTCTGGAATAACTTAAAAAAAATATTTGGATAAAATATGTTTAAAGTTGGACTAATCTCTGGTTCTATTTTTTCAATGTTGTCTGTTATTTTAGGAGCATTCGGAGCTCATTATCTTAAAAATACTCTAAGTGAATATTCACTTTCAATATTTCAAACGGGAGTTTTTTATCAATTTATTCACTCGTTAGGAATTTTATTTATTGCACTACTCTCTCATAGTTTAGATAATATTAATTTAAATTTATCTATATGGTTCTTTATTTCAGGTATTTTTTTATTTTCAGGAAGTCTTTATCTTCTTGCTTTGACAGATGTAAAATGGCTTGGAGCTATAACTCCTATTGGTGGTATGTTTTTTATTCTAGGTTGGTTCACTTTAATTATAAAATCTTTTAAAATATGAGGTGTGTATGATTTATAGTTTGATGTTTGTTCTAATTTCTTTTTGTTTCAATGCGACATATAGTGTTGGCGATAATATAAATATTGGCCACCAAAATATGGAATTTGATATTTGTTATGGCTCTGGTTTAGATCCTAATGGAGATGGAGTATTCCAATTGGTTGAATTAAATGGAGATTTAAATGGTGGAGATTACTATGTAACAGTTATTGAAATGTCAGCATCATGGTGACCTTCTTGTTATACAAGTTTATCAAGTTTTGATAATTTTTATTCTACTTTTAGCGACAATGATAATGTTTTTGTTTTTACATCTTTAGCTGATATAGGACAACCATATTCTTGCTATCAATGGGGTAATGGTGGAACTGCAGGAATTCCGATGGTAACAGATGATAGTGGAAGCCCTATATGGAATTTATTTAATACGGGGAATTATTTTCCAAGTACAGTCTTTATTGATCATACTATGTCTGTTTATTATCAAGATTCAGGATGGTCTAGTTCAGATGCTATAACTAAGGTTAATGAAATGATTAATAATTTAGAAAACTCATTAATCCTTGCAACCTCAAATGATTTGAACATACTTACTGGTGATGGGGATGAAACGTTAAATCCCGGTGAGAATTTTGAATTGATTATTTCTGTTTCTAATAACTCTTTTTATATAGATGCAACTAATGTTGAAGCAAATATTCTTGATTCTAGTAATATTTCATTTATTAATAGTAATTTAGATTTTGGAACTGTAGAAGTAGATGAAACATCATCGATTATATTATCTGGAACAGTATCAGATGTTTCTATATTGGGCGAAGATATTTTTGATATAAACATATTAGCATCCTATATAGATAATTTTGGTAATAATCAGGTGGATGAAATTAATTATAGTTTTTCAATAGATATTTCATTAAATCAACAAGGATTTCCCTTTGATACTAATAGCGAAATTAAGCCAAGCCCTTTAGCGGTAGATTTCTTAAATAATAATCAAAATCAGATTATATTTGGTGATAATAACGGTTTAGTTCATGTTGTTGATTCTAATGGTGAAGAGTTTGTAAATGATACATTTCCATTTGATACTAATAATCAAATATGGGGTTCAATTGCATCTGGATATATTAATCAAGATGAAAATATGGATATTGCAGTTGTATCAAAAAGTAAACACTTATATGTATTAGATAGAGAGGGTTTACTATTAGACTATAATGCTAATAAGTTTTTAATTGGAACACCTGCTTTAGGTAATCTCGATTCAGATGAAGATTTAGAAATTGTATTTGGTTCTTTTTCATCCTCACCAAAATTATTTGCTGTCAATATAGATGGTACTGATGTTTTAGGTTTTCCTATTGATTTATCTAAATCTCAGAAAGGTCCTGCTTTAGCAGATTTTAACTCTAATGGTAGAGATGATATCGTAATTGGGACAGAAGATGACGAGGTGTTTCTTATTTATGATGATGGTACTATAGCACCTGGTTTTCCATTTATAGCAACTAATAAAATTAGAAGTGCACCATCAATTATCAATTATAATAATTCAATGAATATTTTAGCTTGTTCAACTGATGGTATTATATATGGTATTAAAGATGATGGAACATTGAGGTTTTCATTTGAAGCTGACAATGATATATATACATCTCCTTCTTTTTTAGAATCTGATCAAGGGTTAATGATATTTTTTGGAACTGATAGCGGAACTTTATATGCTTTAAATATGAATGGGGAACTATACGATGGGTATCCAAAAGGTCTTAGCGAAGGTTATGATTTTGGTCCAATTGTTGGTTCGATTATTTTTGAAGATTTAGATTCTGATGGATTATCTGAAATTGTTTTTGGTTCTGAAACAGGTAAAATGAATGTTTTAAAAAGTTTTAACAATTCATACTCTGAGTTAGTTTTTTATAATAGCTTTCCATCATCCAATACATTTGGTTATGCTTCATCAGCTATCATAAGTGATATAGATCAAGATAATGATTTAGAAATCATATCAGGAACAACAGGAGATATTATGATTTATGATGTGAAAGAATCATCTGGTTCATCTAATAATTGGAATATGTATAGAGGAGATAATCATAGAACTGGATTTTATGATTATAGTATACAATGTTTTCCTGGGGATATTAATTTTGATTCTACTATCAATATTCTAGATATTGTTACGTTAGTTAATGTCGTTGTTAATTCTTCAAATTTGTCAGGAGATGAATCTTGTGCAGCAGACTTGAATTCTGATGGAATTATTAATATTTTGGATATTGTTACATTAGTAAATGTTATAGTTTCATCAGATGACTAAAGTAAAAGTAAATTATTTAGAAGATTTAAGAACATCATCATTACATTTAGATTCAAATTCAATCATTGAAACTGATGCTCCAAAAGATAATACTGGCTTAGGTAGAAAGTTTTCTCCAACTGATTTAGTAGCATCGTCTTTAGGAAGCTGTTTATTAACAATTATGGGTATTGTTGCAAAAAGAAATAATTTTGAATATAACAATACCTATGCTGATATTGAAAAAGAAATGTCAAAAAAACCTCGAAGAATATCAAAAATAAATATAGAAGTTTTTTTTGATAAGCATTTAAGTGTCGATGAAAAAACAATTTTGATTAGATCATGTAAGTATTGTCCCGTTCATAATAGTTTAAATAAAGATATTGAAATTAATATAAACTTTAATTAAGGTTAGATTTGAAGCAAAAACATTTTATTGATTTTCACAAAGGCATTAATTCAATTTTTATTTTGTTATTAATGTATTATTTTGATTCATGGAATAATATAGTTGCATGGATTTATTTAGCTCTTCATGGAACCTATGGTTACATGTGGATATTAAAAAGTAAAATATTTCCTGATAGGCAGTGGGAAAGTAAGACGAGTATTAGGTATGGTCTATTTATTTGGTTAGGTCTAAGTCTATATTGGATTTCTCCATATATAATTATTTCTGGAAATAGTATTTTGCCATTTTCTATCCCAATGTATCCTATCTATATTTTCTTTTGTGTAACAATTTATATTTTTGGAGTTTTTCTACATTTTACTTCTGATATGCAAAAGTATATCCAGCTCAAATATAGCCCCTCTAATTTAATCGATAATGGAATGTTTAAATCATTAAGGAACACAAATTATCTAGGTGAATTATTGATTTATCTAGGTTTTTCATTATTGGCTTTAGATTGGACTCCAATTATTGCATTAATGATTTTTATTATTTTTATATGGATTCCTAATATGTATAAAAAAGATACTTCATTATCTAAATATTCAAAATTTAAAAAATATAAATCTAAAACAAAAAGATTTATCCCTTTCTTATGGTAAAATTGATTTAGAACACATGTTGTTCTAGATATGTTTTTCATCACAATTTATTTACAACTTCAATAATAACTTCTATTAAAATGGAGTTGCTATGAAATCTTTAAATGTAAATAATAAAATCATTTCTAGTAAAAAATCTTTAAAAGAGATATGCGTAGAACAACCTTTTTTAATAATAAATACATCATGTGGGATTGGTAAATATAGATTTAATAAAATTGGATATGATTCAAAAAGTAAATTAATTTTTGAATATTATCTTATTAAAGATAATAATTACAAAGATACAAATAATATATTATTCAAATTAGGTGAGTACTATTACTTAACAGCTGAACAGTTGTTGTATGCTTTTAAATTCTTTGCAAATTCATAAATTTTAATAGTATTTGTTTTTTTAAAATATAAAAAAATACTTAAGTTATCTCTTCAATTATAAGTATAAATGTCAAAGAAAAAATTTAATAATATAGATAGCAAAATTAATTTCATTGATTTAGAACATGATGTTTTAAATAAGTGGGATGAAGAAGATACCTTTAATCAATTAAGAAAAAAAAACAAAGGTAATAAAACTTGGTCTTTCCTCGATGGTCCAATCACAGCAAATAATCCTATGGGCGTACATCATGCATGGGGTAGAACTTTAAAAGATGTTTTCCAAAGATATCACGCGATGAATGGTTATGATTTAAGATATCAAAATGGATTTGATTGCCAAGGTTTATGGGTTGAGGTTGAAGTTGAAAAAGAATTGGGATTTAAATCAAAAAAAGACATCATAGAATTTGGAATAGAAAAATTTGTGAATTTATGCAAAGAAAGAGTAGAAAAATATTCAGCTATTCAAACAGAGCAATCTAAGAGATTAGGATATTGGATGGATTGGGATAATTCATACTATACCATGTCCGATGAAAATAATTACACTATTTGGTCCTTCCTAAAAAAATTATTTGATAAAAATAAAATATATAGAGGAACAGATGTTGTTCCTTGGTCTGGCCGATCTGGAACTTCATATTCACAGATGGAAATTATTGAAGGAAGAAAATTAGTTGCTCATAAATCTGTTTTTGTAAAATTTCCGCTTTTGGAAAAAAAGAATGAATACCTATTAGTTTGGACAACAACACCATGGACACTGACATCAAACATCTCTGCAGCAGTTAATATTGATTTAGAGTATTTGAAATTAAAAACAAACGATGGTTCAATATTTTACTTTGCTAAAGAAAATTTCAAATTTCAAAGACTCGATAAACAATTTAAGGATAAGAAACAATGGATTAAAGGTGTCCCTAAATTAAAAACAATTGAGCAAATTTTTAAAGAAAGAGGATCTTTTGAAATAGTTGGTTCAATCAAAGGTAAAGATATGTTAGGTTGGAAATATTCAGGTCCATTTGATGAGTTTAAAGCTCAAAGTTATGCTGGTGGTCATCCATTTGTGAAAGATGATTTGAAGTCAGAGGGTAAGAATGCTAAAGATTGCCATATTGTTATTGATGGTGGAAAGGATAGTAAAGGTAGTGATGTTGTAGTTTCTGGAGAAGGAACAGGAATTGTTCACATTGCAACAGGTTGCGGCTCAATAGATAATAAAATTGGAAAGAAAAATAATTTAGTAGAAATTGCACCATTGAATCATGAATCTAAGTATATAGATGGTTTTGGATTTTTAGAAGGTATGATAGCTACAAAGCCTGAAACGACTGACTTAATTTTAAATAATTTAAAAGAAAAAAATGTGTTGTTATATGTAGAAAAGTATCCCCATGTATATCCTCATTGTTGGCGATCTGGAGATGAACTTGTGTATAGATCTGTTGATGAGTGGTATATTAATATGGATTGGAGAAATGAAATTAAAAAAATTGTAGGCGATATAAATTGGATTCCAGATTGGGGTCATGATAGAGAAATTGAGTGGTTGACAAATATGGGAGATTGGATGATTTCTAAAAAAAGATTTTGGGGATTAGCCTTACCTATTTGGAGATTCGAAGATGGAACATTTTATGTGGTTGGATCAAAAGAGGAATTAAAAAAACTTTGTGTAGAAGGATGGGATGATTTTGAGGGCCATAGTCCACATAGACCGTGGATTGATAAAATCAAAATAAAACATCCAGATTCAGGTTTGATTGGTAAAAGAATAGAAGATGTTGGTAATCCTTGGCTTGATGCAGGAATTGTCCCATTTTCAACTTTAAAGTATTCAAATGATAAAGAATATTGGAATAAGTGGTTCCCTGCTGATTTTGTGGTTGAATGTTTTCCTGGTCAATTTAGAAATTGGTTTTATTCGTTGCTAGCTATGTCTACTACTATGGAATCTAAAGCTCCATTTAAAACTTTATTGGGACATGCTCTAGTAAAAGATTCTACAGGAAAAGATATGCATAAATCTTGGGGTAATGCAATTTGGTTTGATGATGCTGCAGAAAAAATGGGTGTAGATACTATGAGGTGGTTGTATGCTAGTCAAAATCCTGAAAGAAATTTACTTTTTGGTTATGAAATAGCTGATGAAATTAGAAAAAATTTAATAACCCTATGGAACACATATTCATTTTTTACAACATATGCAAATTTAGATAAGTTTAATCCGAATGATTTTAATTTTGAAGATATAGATCTTTCAATACTTGATAGATGGGTTTTAGCAAAAATGAATAAGTTTATAACTATTTCTAAGAATTATTATGAAAATTATGAGTTATTTAAATTGATGAAAGAAGCATCCTTTATTTTAGATGATATCTCAAATTGGTATGTTAGAAGAAATAGAAGAAGATTTTGGAAATCAGAAAACGACAAGGATAAATATGGAGCTTATCTAACATTATATAATGTGCTGGTTACTTATATTAAAATTTTAGCACCTGTTGTCCCTTTTGTTACTGAAAAAATATATGAAAATTTAGTAGTAAATATTAATAATCAATCAAAATCAAGTATTCATTTAAGTGATTTTCCAAAAGTTGATAAAAGATTTAACGATGATAGATTAGTTGAAAATGTTGATACTATAAAAGAAATTGTATCTCTTGGAAGATCTGCAAGAAATAAATGCAATTTAAAAATTAGACAACCTTTATCTGATATTAAAGTATATATCAATAAAGATAATTTTGATTTTATTAAGGAAAATAAATATCAAATTCTTGAAGAACTTAATGTTAAGGACGTAATTTTTGTTAAAAATAAAAAAGATATTGTCAAATATGATATTAAGCCTAATTTTAACTTGCTAGGTAAAAAATATGGAAGTGATATGAAAAGTATAGTTGGTTTACTTTCTAAAATAAATTTCAATCAATTTAATGAAAATTTAGATGCTGACAATAATTATTATTTTGAAGGAACTGACTTTGTTATTAATAAAGAAGAAGTAGAAATTAAATCAATTCCTATTGGTGATTATTCCCTATCTGAAAATAATGGTATTATTGCCTCAGTAAATACGTCGTTAACAAATGAATTAATTAATGAGGGACTAGTTAGAGATTTAATTAGAAAGGTTCAGAATTTAAGAAAAGAACTTGATTTTGAAGTAGAAAATAGAATAAGTATTGATATTAAATGTTCATTAGAATTCTTCTCAGCAATTGAGGACAATATTGATTATTTTAAAAATGAAACTTTATGTATTAATATTAATAGATTAGATTCTATAAAAAGTAGTAATTATGAAAAAATTACTATAAATTCTGAAAAAATTGATTTGCACATAAATAAAATTACAGGGTAATAAGATGTCTGATGTGAAAATGAAAAAGAAAGATTTAGAATATTTCCAAATTTTAATTTCTGATAAAAGAAAAGTTTTACTTAGTGAAATTAATGATTCTAAAGAAAAAGCTGATGAAATATTAAAAGAATCATCATCTAATGCGATATATTCATCTCATATGGCGGATGCAAGTTCTGATCATGTAGAACTTGAAAAAGCCTATTATATGATTGCTAGAAATAAAAAATTCTTAGGCTATTTAGACAAAGCTTTATTAATGATAAAAGATTCAACTTTTGGTATATGTGAAGAGTGTAATACAATTATTTCAAAAGCAAGGTTGGAAGAAGTACCACATACAAAAAAATGTTTTGATTGTAAGAGTAATAGATAATTGAATTTTTTTTTAATTCCTATATTTGTAGTTTTTTTTGATCAGATTTCTAAAATTCTTATTAAACAATACTTTATTGATCATGGACTTATATACACTAGTACTAAAATTTTAGGTGATTTTCTAAGATTTACTTTTATCGAAAACCCAGGTATTGCATTTGGAATAGATACTAGTAAATATCACATATATATTACTATTGCAACCATACTTGCAATTATTTTCATTTGTTTTCAACTAAAACTTTCAATTAACACTAAAAATCCTGATAGCTATCCTCTAGCATTTATTTTAGGAGGGGCTATTGGTAATTGCATTGATAGAATTTTAGTATTTGTCCCGATATTTAATTATAATGGTGTGATTGATTTTATTGATTTGGGAATTAATAATTATAGATGGTATATATTTAATATTGCAGATCTTTCTATTTCTATTGGCTTATTTTTATTTTTATATAATTTTATTATGATTAAAACAAATAGCTCAATTGAAAAAAACATTTAAATATAATTTAGACACACCTGATAGATTAGATAAATATTTAAAAAATAAACTCCCAAATTTATCTAGAACTAATATTCAAAAAATAATCGAAAAAAATCTTGTTTTAATTGATGGTTACTCAGTTAAATCTTCATTCCAATTAAAATTTAATCAGACAATTCAAATTGATACTAAAGATTTTAAAAATGAAAAATCTCATTTGAAACCTCAAAAAATGAAACTTGATATTTTATATGAAGATAATGATATATTAGTATTAAATAAAAAATCGGGTATGGTTGTTCATCCAGGTATTGGTAACACAAGCCATACATTATTAAATGGTGTCCTAGATTATTGTGAGAATTTATCGGTTATGAATAATGATAGGCCTGGTGTTATACATAGGCTCGATAAAGATACTTCTGGAGCCATAGTTTTTGCTAAAAATAATGAATCCCACTACTATATCAGTGAACAGTTTGCTAATAGGAAAATAAATAAAGAATATAAAGCAATTGTATGGGGTAATCTATCTGATGAAATAGAGATAAATGGTTTCTTGAGGAGAGATCCTAGAAATAGATTAAAATTTAAATTATTTAATGCAAATGGAAAGTACTCTGTTTCGGTTGTTAAGCCTTGTTCATTATTTTCTATTCCGTTAAGTTTTATAACCGTACTTCCATTAACTGGAAGAACTCATCAAATAAGAGTTCATTTATCTTCAATTGGTCATCCAATTATTAAAGATGATTTATATAACGGTGGTGATAATATTATTAATGGATTTCATGAAAAAGATAGAAATAATATTCTAAGTATATTGTCTAAAATTGACAGATTTGCATTACATGCAAGAAGATTAGAACTGAATCATCCAAAAACAAAAAAAAATATGATTTTTGAAGCTCCTTATCCTAATGATTACCTTGAAACCTTAAAAAAATTGAATGAATATAAATAAAAATATTATAAATAATTTTTTAGATGATTTACTAAATCATAGACATTTTTCAAAAAATACTATAAGAGCATATAAAAATGATTTATTTGAATTTTCAGATTATTTATCTGATTGTAGTAATTGTTTTGATATTAAATCTATTGATTTAGTAGTTATACAAAGTTATATTCAAAAACTATTTAAATCTAAAATTGATGAGAAGACAATCCGCAGAAAAATTTCATCAATAAAATCTTTTTTTAAATATCTTTCATTTAATAAAATAATAAAAAATAATATTTCTGATTTTATACAATTACCAAAAACGTCTAAAAAACTTCCTTATTTACTATCATTAAAAGAAGTAACAAATTTAATGAAATTACCTGATTTAACAAGCTATAATGGCATTAGAGATAAATCTATCTTAGAAATTTTATATTCAACAGGTGTTAGGATTTCAGAATTAGCAAAAATAAAATTAATAGATATAAATTTTACAAAAAAAATTATAAAGGTAACTGGGAAAGGTTCAAAAGAAAGGTATGTTATTTTAGGTAATCAAGCGTTTAAAGCACTAAATAATTATATCTTTATTAGAAGTAAATTAAAATTTTCAAGTAGTTTATATTTATATCCTCAGATAAAAAAAAGTAGCAGAACATATATAAGTGATAAAACACTTTTTAATATTGTAAAAAAATATTTAAAATTAATATCTATTAATGAAAAATTAAGTCCTCATTCAATAAGACATTCTTTTGCTACTCATTTATTAGAAAATGGTGCAGATTTAATTTCAGTTAAGGATATGTTAGGACATGAAGACTTGATTTCAACTCAGATCTATACACATGTTGGAATTGATAAATTAAAAAAAGTTTATAAAAAATCACATCCGGATGGTTAGGAGAAATCATGAATAATTTAGTATTTAAAAAAAATAGTAAAGTTTTAACAAATCCTCCAATTCAGGTTATATATGAACATATATTAAAAGCAAATGAAGGAGTAATTGGTAAATCTGGTGCTATGATGATTGACACAGGAGAGTTTACAGGAAGATCTCCAAATGATAAATATTTTGTAGAAGAAAATTATTCTAAAGATAATTTATGGTGGGGATCTGTAAATAAAAAAATTGATACTAAAGTATTTAATAAGCTTTATTCAAAGATTTTAGATTATTATAAAAATGATAACAAAAATGTTTATGTATTTGAAGGATATGCTGGTTCCGATGATATATATAAGCTTCCTATTAGGGTGGTAGCTAAAAAAGCATGGCAGTATTTATTTTGTAGAAATATGTTTATAAATTTTGAAACAAAAACTAAAAATTTTAAACCAGAATTTACAATTATTAATGCATCTGATATTATTAATGATGATTTTTTAAAAGATGAAATGAGTTCTGAGGTTTTTATTATTTTCAATCTTAAAGAAAAGGTCGCAATTATTGGAGGTACTGAGTATGGCGGAGAAATGAAAAAAGGTATTTTTTCAGTTCTTCATTATCTATTGCCCTTGCAAGGTGTCTTATCAATGCATTGCTCAGCAAATGTAGATAAAAATTTTAATAATACTGCATTATTTTTTGGTTTAAGTGGAACCGGAAAGACTACATTATCCACTGATCCTAACAGACCTTTAATTGGTGACGATGAGCATGGATGGTCCAAAAGTGGTGTTTTTAATTTTGAAGGTGGCTGTTATGCAAAAACAATTAAATTAGATAAAAAAGCTGAGCCTGATATATATGATGCAATAAAATTTGGGGCTCTATTAGAAAATGTAGTTTTTGATAGTATTAGTAGAAAAATCGATTTTGATAATAATTCAAAAACTGAGAATACTAGAGTTTCTTATCCTTTAAATCACATAAAAAACTCATTAAAATCTTTTAATAAGGATAGTAAAGCAGGGCATCCTAATAAAGTTATATTTTTAACTTGTGATGCATACGGAGTATTACCTCCAATATCAAAACTAGACAATAATCAAACTATGTATCATTTTATTAGTGGTTATACTGCAAAAGTTGCGGGTACAGAAAGAGGTGTTTCTGAACCTGTTGCTACATTTTCACCATGTTATGGAGGTCCTTTTCTAACCTTACATCCTCTTGTTTATGCAGAATTATTAAGTAAGAAAATCAAAAAACATAATGTAGAGGTATTTCTTGTAAATACGGGATGGATTGGTGGTAATCCTTCATCTGGAGCAAAAAGAATTTCTATTAAAAATACTAGATTAATGATAAACGCTATATTGGACGGTTTACTAGACAATACTTACTATACGAAAGAAAAATATTTTGGACTATCGATACCGGACTATGTAAAAGGTGTTGAAAAGAAAATATTAAATCCTATGAATGCCTGGAAGGATAAAAATTCATATAATACTGAAGCTATTAAACTTGCTGGACAATTTAGAGAAAATTTTAAAATCTATGGTAAGAAAGTAGAATATTTAATAAATTCAGGACCATTGATTTAAGGGAGAATTCATTTTATGATAAGAAAATATTTATTTACATCTGAATCAGTTACGGAAGGTCATCCAGACAAAGTATGTGATATGATTTCAGATGCCATACTAGATGCTATTTTATTTGAAGATAAAAATGCAAGAGTTGCATGTGAAACAATGGTTACTATGGGTAAAATAATTATTTCTGGAGAGATAACAACTTCGGCAAATATAAATTATAAAGAAATTGCAACTAAAACTATAGAATCTATAGGTTATAATAAGTTTGATTTAAATAAAAATGACGATAAATATGATATTGAAATTATTATTAAAAAACAGAGTCCACACATAGCACAAGGTGTTAACGAAGAAGAAGATAAAGATCAAGGTGCCGGTGATCAAGGACTAATGTTTGGATTTGCATGTAATGAGACTTCTGAATTAATGCCTCTCCCTATTATGATTTCACATTCGATAACAAAAAAATTAACTGAAGTAAGAAAAAATAAAACTTTAAATTGGTTAAAGCCTGATGGTAAAAGTCAGGTAACTGTAGAGTATAATGCAGATAATACGCCAAGCAAGATTCAAAAAGTAGTTATTGCAACTCAGCATGCTGATATGTTAGATAAATTTAAAAGTATTGATGAGGAGTATGGTTTTATTAAAAAAAATATTATTGAACATGTTATTCTTCCAGTTCTTAAAAAATTTGATATTCCATATAATAGTGAATTTATTATAAACGGCACAGGAAGGTTTGTTGAAGGTGGACCAATTGCAGATGTTGGTTTAACTGGAAGAAAAATTATAGTGGATACCTATGGTGGTTACTCTAGACATGGAGGTGGAGCATTTTCAGGAAAAGATCCTTCAAAAGTAGATAGATCAGCTGCTTATATGACTAGATATATTGCAAAAAATATTGTTGCTTCAGAAATTGCAGAAAAATGTGAAGTTCAATTATCCTATTGTATTGGTGTTTCTAAACCAACATCTATAAATGTTGATACTTTTAATACTAGTAAATACAGCAACGATATTATTGAGAATATGGTAGGTGAAATATTTGATTTAAAACCAAGTCAAATTATATCGAAATTAAATTTAAAAAATCCAATTTATAAGAGATTTGCTTCTTATGGTCATTTTGGTAGAACAAGTGATTGTTCTTGGGAAAAAACGGATATGGTAAGTGAAATAAAGGAGTTTATAAAAAAACATGATTGATTCAAATAATACATTAAAAGAAGATTTTAAGGTTGCAAATATTGATTTAGCAGATTTTGGTAGAAAAGAAATTTTATTAGCTGAAAAAGAAATGCCAGGTTTAATATCATTGCGTGAAAAATATAAGAATAAAAAACCACTTAAAGGCGCGAGAATTGCAGGATGCATTCATATGACAATTCAAACTGCTGTTCTCGTTGAAACTTTAATAGATTTAGGAGCTGAAGTAAGATGGTCTTCATGTAATATATATTCTACTCAAGATCATGCAGCTTCAGCAATTGCTCAAAAAGGAGTTCCTGTATTTGCTTGGAAAAATGAGTCAGAAGATGATTATTGGTGGTGCATTAAGCAGACATTAAATTTTCCTAATGGTAAGGGTCCAAATTTATTATTAGACGATGGAGGAGACTTGACAGGTTTTGTTCTTGATAATAGACCTGAACTATTGCCAGAAATAAAAGGTGTTTCTGAAGAAACTACTACAGGTGTTTTGAGATTATATGAGTTATCAAAAGACAATAAATTGCCGTTTCCAGCAATAAATGTTAATGATTCTGTAACTAAAGCTAAATTTGATAACAAGTATGGTTGTAGAGAATCTCTAGCTGATGGATTAAAAAGAGCAACAGATATAATGCTTGCGGGAAAAAAAATTGTAGTTTGTGGCTATGGTGATGTTGGAAAAGGATGTGCTCAATCAATGCAGGGTTATGGGGCTGTAGTTTATGTAACAGAAGTTGATCCAATTTGCGCTTTGCAAGCTGCAATGGAGGGTTTCCAAGTTATTACTATGGACGAAGCTGCTAGCTTATGTGATATATTTATTACTGCAACAGGTAATTGTGATATAATAAATGGTAAACATATGGAAAAAATGAAAAATAATGCAATTGTTTGTAATATTGGTCATTTTGATGATGAAATTGAAGTTTCATATTTAGAGAATAATGATTCAATTAAGGAATTTAACATTAAGCCTCAAGTTGATAGATTTGAGTTTAAAGATGGTCATTCTATTATACTGCTATCAAGAGGAAGGCTGGTTAATTTAGGAAATGCAACAGGTCACTCATCCTTTGTAATGTCAACCTCATTTACAAATCAAGTATTAGCTCAATTAGGTTTGTGGAATGGTGACTTTGATTCTGGCGTTCATGTTTTACCTAAACATTTAGATGAACAGGTTGCTCTATTGCATCTGGATCATTTAGATGCAAAATTAACACCTTTATCTGATAAACAGGCAGAATATATAGGTGTAAAAAAAGCAGGTCCCTTTAAAAATAAGGATTACAGATATTAATTATTCTAAATAGTAATTTACTGTAGGTTGAAAGAAAGGATTATTTGTATCATCTTCGAATTCAATCGCTATAAATTGAGTTGGCTCTGAATCTAAATTTAGATTTGTTAGAATTCCGCAACCGCTAGCTACAGTTCCGCCAGTAAATGAAAAACCTATGACGGTATTGCCACCTGTTTGAACAAAAAACCCTGCTGATGCAGCATCTCCTCCAGAAGCACCACTTAAATTTGCTCCTTGAATAGTCCATTGGAAGCCTGAGATATTGAAATCCACATTATAATAGACGGCACCATTTAAAGAATAAATATAATTAATAGGAAGCGAACATCCATTAAAATCATTTGAACACGTACTGTTATTTCCTCCGCATACACCGCATTCATCATATCCATCATTATCTAAATTATCTCCTTGAGCGATACATATACCATCACAATTAAAATTTTCTTCTGCTCCAGTTCCTCCACATTCACCACATTCATCAATTATACTTGTTCCTCCACATTCATCATTACAATCTAATGAAGCTGTTCCTCCACATTCATTGTTGCAGTCTAATTCATTACCAAAGCAATCACACTTACCTATTCCTAATCCACTGCATCCGCATAGATAAACAGCACCTGGACCATTGCAAATATTACATTCATCAATAATTGCATCACCATTGCAAACTCCAAAGCAGTCCATACTGCTATCTATATAGTTTCCATTTTCATTTGGATTTACACATTCATTATCACAGTTTAATTTTCCACTTCCACCACATATACCACATTCATCATATTCAGATGTTCCACCCCACGTATTATTACAGTCTAAAATACAGTCATTTGTAGGATCGTTATCGCATGTACCACAGTTATCCTCAATTGATAATCCATTTGTTATACCTTGACAATCTGTATATATTGTGGGATTATTTTCACAGTTGGTAAATATCAAAATTAATAGCAAGTATAAATATTTTAGATTTTTCATATTTGATTGAACTTATGTCCTTGTTTTTAATAGCATGAACGCTCCAAAGATAATAAATAATATATTAACAAACCAAACTGATAAAAATGGAGGTACAACAGCATTGTAACCTAAACTCTGCCCTAGTTTAATTAGTAAATAGTATAAGAAAATAACTACTATACTTAATCCGATTCCTGTTGTATAGTTACTTCGAGGACTTGTTATTGAAAGAGCTATTCCAAATAAAATCATAATTAATGAGCTGCAACAAAATGCAGTTTTAAAATACTTATTAACTGACCATCTAGTATAGCTTAAACCTTTATTTTTTAATTTATCAATAAAAGAAGATAGTTCCCAATAATTCATTTCTTCAGGATTTATATTATCTTTTTTGATTATAGATGGACTTAAGTCGGATATATTTATTAATGAATCAAGCTTATTAGTAAATAAAATATTACCATTAGTCCATTCCCTTATATTGATTTCCCTTAGTTTCCATTTATTTAAATGTTTATCCCATATCATTTTTTCAGCATCAATTCTTGATTTTAGATCAGGTCCATTGTAAAATTGTATCGATATATTATTCCCTATATCACTACTGTAATTATAATTTTTTATAGCTATAAAAGCATTATCTAAGTGATAATAAATATCGCTTTTTTTTGAATTAAATATTTTTTTATTTTTAAGTTTTTTTTCAATAGGTATTCTTTCATTTAAAGTATTCATAACAATGATATTTTCAAAATAAAATGATATAAAACAAAAAATTATTCCCATTAAAATTAGTGAAGAAGATATTCTATGTATGCTAATTCCAGATGCTTTTAATGCTGTTATTTCATTGTTTTTTTGCAGCGTTACAAAAGTAATAATCGTAGATATTAATAAGGTCATCGGTAAGGCAATACTTATATACCACGGAACTGATAATAAGTAATAATCAAACATCTCTTTGTTTGAAATTCCTCTTGAAATAAACTTATCAATATTGTCAATAATGTCAACTATAATAAATATAATTGTAAATGATAAAATTATATAAATAAAGTTTATGAAAAATTTTTTTAATATGTATTGGTCGAGTATTTTTTTCATTATCTGCGAATGAATTATTTATAAAGTTAAAAAACTTCTTTTATAAATAAAATCTATTTAAATTATGAAAGTTACTTTAAAACTATACGAGATATAGAAAGTAATAACATAATCTTCTATATTCTCCTTTTTAGTTAATTTAAATGAAAAAAAATCTATTATTAAATACAGAAAAAATTGATAGTATTATTAAAAGACTTGCTTGTGAAATAATTGAAAATAATATTTCTCTTGAAAAAACATGCTTGATTGGGATTAAATCTAGAGGAGATTTGATTGCTAAAAGAATTTGTAAAAAAATTTTTGAGATTAATGGCTATGAAATTGAATTTGGACATATTGATGTAACATTCTATAGAGATGATTTTTTAAGTAATCTAGGATCTCATAAAATTGGACCATCAAGAATTAATGTTGATATAAGTAAGTATAATGTAATACTTGTTGATGATGTTTTATTTACCGGAAGAACAATAAAAGCTGCATTAGATGAAATATTTTCTTTCGGTAGACCTTTATCTGTTCAATTAGTAGTTTTAGTTGATAGAGGTAATAGGCAGTTACCAATTAAAGCAAATTATATTGGCAAAAATATACCTTCTTCTAAAACTGACCAAGTCCATGTTTATATAAAAAATTATGACGATAAAGATGAGGTTTGTATAATGGAATGTGAGAAATGAAATCAAAGCATTTAATTGGATTAGAAACTACACCTAAAGATGATATTTCTGAATTTATAGATACAGGCTTTCTATTTAGAGAAATTTTAGAAAGGCCAATTAAAAGAGTCCCATCTCTAACAGGAAAAAATATTGTCAATTTATTTTTTGAAAACTCTACAAGAACTAAAATCTCTTTTGAGTTAGCTGAAAAAAGATTATCTGCTGATATAACTAATTTTTCATCAAGTTCATCGAGTGTTAAAAAGGGTGAAAGTTTAAAAGATACAATTCAGAATATTCATGCTATGAAAATTGATTGTGTTGTTATGAGGCATCCAGTTCCTGGTTCATCTATTCAGTTAACAAATTATGTCGATTCTGTTATTGTTAATGCTGGAGATGGAACTCACGAACATCCTACTCAAGCATTACTAGATATGATGTCATTAAAAGAGCATTTTGGAAAAATAAAAGGTTTAAAAATTGGAATTGTTGGAGATATTTTGCACAGTAGGGTGGCTTTATCAAATATCTTTGGACTTGTAAAACTAGGAGCAAAAGTTAAAGTTTGTGGTCCTCCTCACTTAATTCAGAAAGGTATTGAAGATTTAAATGTAGAGGTAGAATATAATGTTGATAATTTAATAGAATGGGCAGACGCTGTAAATATTTTGAGAATTCAAAGAGAAAGAATGGGTGTTGGGATTATTCCTTCAGTAAGAGAATATAGAAGATTTTTTGGTATTACAACTGAAAGAATGAAAAATCATAAGAAAGAAATTGTTGTTATGCATCCTGGCCCGATTAATAGGGGTGTTGAAATTGATAGTAGCATTGCTAATAGTAACCAAGCTATAATCTTAAATCAAGTATTAAATGGTGTTGCTGTTAGAATGAGTGTCTTATATTTATTATTAGGTAATAATGATCTTAAATAATAAAATAAATAAAATTAAAGATTATGTATTAATAAAAAATGGAAATATTTATGATCCTTTTATTAATATAAATGATACATCTGATATTTTAATTAAAAATAATAAAATTGTTAAGGTAGAAAAAAATATAAAATCTAAGTCTAGTTATTTAATTATTGATGCTTCGAATAAGATTGTTACAAACGGTTTTGTAGATTTACATGCACATTTTAGAGAGCCTGGTTACGAATATAAAGAAAATTTAAAGTCTGGCTCAAAATCAGCTTTCTTTGGCGGATTTACTAGGGTCTGCTGCATGCCAAATACAAAGCCAGTTTTAGATTCACCTGAAATGATAAATTTTATTAATCATAAATCAAAAGAGTTGCCTATTTACATATATCCTATAGGGTCTATAACTAAAAATCAAGATGGTAAAGAGATGTCTGAAATTGGAGAAATGGTCAGTGCCGGTATAGTTGCAATATCCGATGATGGTATCCCTGTTAAGAATTCTCAAATTCTGCGTATGGCTTTAGAATATTCAAAAAAATTCAATATCCCAGTTATAAATCATGCTGAAGATGGCTTCCTTGTTAATGACGGAATAATAAATGAAGGAAAAGTTTCTTTGAAGTTAGGTTTACCTGGAAACCCTTCAATTTCAGAATCTACAATGGTGTTTAGAGATTTGTCAATTGCTGAATATGTATCTGGTAAAATTCATGTACCTCATATTTCAACAGCCAAGTCAATTGAAATAGTGAAATTATTTAAAGATAAAGGAGTCGATTTAACTTGTGAGGTAACACCTCACCATCTATGCCTAACTGATGAAATATTATTAGATTATAATACAAATTCTAAAGTTGCTCCTCCAATAAGGTCTAGGCAGGAGCAGAAAGTTTTATTAAATGCTGTGAAATCAGGATTGATAGATTGTATTGCAACTGATCATGCACCTCATTCAATTGATGACAAAGAAACAGATATTTGTAGCGCTGCTTGCGGAATGATAGGTATGGAAACTGCTTTTTCATTAGTTTCATCTACTTTAATAAAAGAAAAAATGTCTATAAATTCAATTATCGATTTGTTTTCATTAAATCCAAGTAAAATAATTGGTATTAGTCCAAATCCTATTAGGAAAGATAGTGAAGCAGAAATTAATATTATTGACTTAAATAAGCAATGGGTTCTTTCTGAAAATCACATCCAGTCTAAATCCTTGAATACTCCGCTGATTGGTAAAAAGTTAACTGGTAAAATAGAATATACCTTAAACAAAGGTTTTATTTCTAAGCATATTGATTGATTATTTACAGTTAATTATTTAAATTACTTGACTTATTAGCATTTCTCCATATAAATTTATCGGCTGTATATAAAGGTAAAAATATTATTATGAAAACTGAATCTATAAAGAAAAAAGACATATGTAGGGATTGGTATTTAATTGATGCTGCTGACAAGACATTGGGTAGGTTATCATCTAAAGTAGCAATGATACTTAGGGGTAAAAATAAAGTTGATTATACTCCAAATATTGACATGAGTGATTTTGTAGTTATTATAAATGCTGATAAAATTAAAGTAACAGGTAACAAAGAAGATAAAAAAGCTTACTGGAGGCACAGTGGTTTTCCGGGTGGGACTAAAACTAAGCTTTACAAAACTTTAGATTCTACATTCATTATTACAAAATCAATCAAAGGTATGCTTCCTCATAATAAACTAGGAAATAAACTTATTAATCACTTAAAAGTATATAATGGCAGTAAGCATCCTCATGAATCTCAAAATCCTAAATTAATGGAGATATAAATTGAAAAATGATAAAATAAATGTTGGTAGAAGAAAATCATCTGTAGCAAGAGTAAATTTAACAAAAGGTAATGGCAAAATAATTGTTAATAATGTTGCTCCAATAGATTATTTCAAAAGAGATACATTAGTCATGATGCTAAGTCAACCATTAGAACTTGTAGATTTTACAGGTAAATTTGATTTTGTCATTAATGTTAAAGGTGGTGGTCTTTCAGGCCAAGCAGGTGCTGTAAGATTAGGTTTATCAAAAAAATTAGAACAAATTGATTCTTCATACAGAGCAGTTTTAAAAAAAGCTGGTATGTTAACAAGAGATGCACGTGTTGTTGAAAGAAAGAAGCCTGGTCAGCCAGGAGCTAGAAAAAAATTCCAATTTTCAAAAAGATAAGAATAGGAGTATTAATATATTGAATGCAGAAAATCTAATTAAATCAGGTGCACATTTTGGTCATCCTGTAAGTAAATGGAATCCACAATTTAAAAAATTTATTTTATCAATTAAGAATGGTGTCCATATTATTAATATGGACATGACTTTAGAGTATCTAGATAAAGCTTTATTAGAGCTAAGTAAGGTTGTAGAAAAAGGTGGAAATATCTTATTTGTTGGTACTAAATCTCAAGCTAAAGATGCAATTCAATCATCTGCTGATCATTGTAGCATGTTTTATATTACTGAAAGATGGTTAGGTGGAACTTTAACTAATTATTCTACAATTAAAAAAAGTATTAGAAGGCTAAAGCTTTTGGAAAAAGATTCTTCTTCTATCTATAAAAATCTGACTAAGAAAGAAAGAGGAATGCTTGATAGGGAAAAATTAAAATTAGCTGATTTACATAGAGGTATTAAAGATATGAGGCATTTACCCTCTGCAGTGTTTGTTGTTGATGCAAAGCATGAAAAAATTGCTATTTCAGAATCTAAATGTTTAGGTATTCCAACTTTTGGTATAGTTGATACTAATACAGACCCTGATATAATTGATTTCCCTATCCCAGCTAATGATGATTCAATTAAAACAATTAAGTTAATTTTAGACTATATTGCAGATTCTTTATTTAACTTATCAAATGCTGGTAAAGATGATAGTGATAGTGCTGCTCCAGTTAATCAGCATGAAGTTTCTGTTGACACAAGCAATCTGGAAGATATTCCAGTTGACAAAAGCATTGAAAATGTAGATAAAGTTGCTGATAGCAAAAGCAATTCAAAATAATTCAGGAGTTAATTAAATGGAAATAACGGCTACTCTAGTAAAAGAGCTAAGAGATCGTTCTGGTGTTGGTATGATGGAATGTAAAAAAGCTTTAGTTGAGACAGGTGGTAATTTAGATAAAGCTTTTGACTATTTAAGAAAAGCAGGGGCGGCAAAAGCACTTAAAAAAGAAGGCAGAGAAGCTAAGGAAGGCATTGTTCTTTCCTACATACATCCTGGAGCAAAACTTGGTGTTCTTTTAGAATTAAATTGTGAGACTGATTTTGTAGCTAAAACTGAGGATTTTACTAGCCTAGGTAATGATATAGCTATGCATATTGCAGCTACAGATCCTTTAGCAGTTTCAGTTGAAGATATTTCTACTGAAATAGTAGAAAAAGAAAAAGAAATTTATTCAGATCAAGCAAAAAAAACAAATAAGCCTGCTGAAATAATTGAGAAAATGGTTGAAGGTAGATTAAAAAAGTTTTATAAAGAAAATGTTTTAATTGAGCAGGATTTTGTTAAAGATCCAAATAAAACTATTAAAGATATTATCACTGATACTGTAGGTAAATTAGGTGAAAATATTGTTGTATCAAGATTTAAAAGATTTCAATTAGGAGAAAAGAATTAATACCCTTTTTTAAGACAAATGCCATATAAAAGAATTTTATTAAAATTAAGTGGTGAAGTTTTAGCAGGTTCTAGAAAATATGGTATTGATCCAATTATTGCTAATAAAATAGCAGAAATAATCAAAAAAGTTAAAAATAGTAATATTGAGTTAGCCATCGTTATTGGAGGTGGAAATATTTTTAGAGGTATTTCAGTATCTGCTAAAGGTATGGACCGTGTTGCGGCTGATTATTTAGGAATGCTTGCAACTGTCATGAATTCAGTAGCGCTTCAATCTGAGTTAGAAAAATTAGACTGTGATACAAGAGTGATGTCAGCATTAAGTATAACTCAATTAGCAGAACCTTATATTAGAAGAAGAGCAACCAGACATTTAGAAAAAGGTAGAGTTGTTATTTTTGCTGGAGGTACAGGTAATCCTTATTTTACAACAGATACAGCAGCAGTTCTAAGAGCAATAGAAATTAATGCAGATATTGTAATTAAAGGTACTAAAGTTGATGGAGTTTATTCTTCAGATCCCTTTGAAGATAAATCAGCAAAAAAATATGATTCAATATCATTTAAAAAAGTAATTGAAAAAGAATTGAAAGTAATGGATATGACAGCGATTACTTTATGTAAAGAAAATAATTTACCAATTGGAGTTTTAAGAATAATTAATGAAGATTCACTGCTTGGCTTTATAAATGGTCAAAGTATTGGATCAATAATTTCTTAGGAGAATAATGGAAAAAGTTTATACTGAGACAACAGATAATATGAATAAAGTCATTCAACATTATCAAAAAGAAGTGTCTACTATTAGAACTGGAAGAGCCTCAAGAGATATTCTCGATATAGTAAAGGTTGATTATTATGGTGGAAATGTTCCATTGAATACAATTGCTAATATAACAGCTCCTGATGCTAGCATGATTCTTGTTCAGCCATTTGATATCTCAAGTATTGAAGCAATTGAAAAAGCTATACATGAAGCTCAGTTAGGACTTAATCCAAGTAATGATGGAAAAGTGATACGTTTATCTATTCCACCTTTAACTGAAGAAAGAAGAAGTGATCTTGTTAAGTTTGTTCATAAATTAATTGAAGAAGGCAAAGTATCTATTAGAAATGTTAGAAGAGATAGCAATGATAAATTAAAATTATCTCAAAAGAATAATGATATTTCAGAAGACGATTTAAAAAGAGCTCTCGAAAAAATACAAAACATGACTAATGATTTCATTAATAAACTAGTACAAATTCAGACTGCTAAAGAAGAAGAAATAAAATTTTAATTTAAGTAATTCTGTATTTCTTTTTTCGCATTGATTAAGTCTTCATCTTCAATTTTTAAAATATATGCAATCTTTTTTATAAAGTGATTTTCTAGGTAATGAAGATTTTTATCTGATAGAGCAACTTCAAAACAACAACATATAAAGTCAATTTTATCTTCGTAAGAAAAAGCTTTGTTTAAAATTTTACTATCGTCATAAATTTCTGAAGATTTTTCAAATTCTATAAAAGTATCAGTCATTATTTTATTAGCTTTATCAATACTTATTTCAAAAAAATCATGAAGTATAATATTAATAATATTTTTCTCATTTTTATCAATTTTTCCATCAGCATTAGATATTGATAATAAAATTTTTGAAGCGGCTATAATTTCTGAATTATTATTTGATTCCATTGGTGTATATTAACAATATATTTTTAAGGTAAAAATGAAAAAAAATACTATCGTTATAATCGGAAAACCTAATGTTGGTAAATCAACATTATTTAATCGTCTTATTGGTCAGTTTAAATCTATTGTTTCCTCTGTTGAGGGTGTAACTCGTGATCGAATATATGGAACTTTTGAATGGTTAACTCAATCATATGAAATAATTGATACAGGAGGGTA
Source organism: uncultured bacterium (assembly GCA_965659495.1). Classification (GTDB taxonomy): domain Bacteria; phylum Fidelibacterota; class Marinisomatia; order SCGC-AAA003-L08; family D37C17. Next base: position 3,906 of record CBFHVR010000008.1, on the reverse strand, counting down.
TATCCCAAAAGATATTACTAAATTAAATGATCAGGTTAAGCTCCAGGCTGAAATTGCAAAAAATCAATCAGATTTAATACTTTTTATGATTGATGCAAAAAAAGACATATCCTCAAATGATCGTATCCTTGCTCAAAATATTTTAAAATCAGGCAAGTCATATATTCTTGTTGTAAATAAACTTGATAATTTAGATGAACAAATAAAATATTTTGATCATCATGAGCTGGGTCTTGATACGCCTGTTTTTATTTCTGCAGAATCTGGAAGAAATGTTGGAGAATTACTTGATAGAGTAACTGATTTTTTTGATGAAAATAAAGATATTAATCCAATAGAAAATCACGATATGTCTCTAGCTGTAATTGGAATGCCAAATGTTGGAAAGTCCTCTTTTGTTAATAAAATATTAAATGAAAATAAATCCATTGTTTCAGATATCGCTGGAACTACGAGAGATAGTATTGATTCATATATTAAATATTTTAAAAATAAAATTAGATTAATAGATACAGCTGGACTGAGAAGAAAAACAAAAATTAATGATGCAATAGAATTTTATAGTATTGTTCGAACAAATAGGACAATTGATGATTGTGATGTTGCAGCAATTTTAATAGATGCTTCAAAGGGCTTTCACAATCAAGATAAAAATATTATAAAACAGGTTATTGATAGTGGAAAGGGTTTAATTGTAATTGTTAATAAGTGGGATTTAATTGCAAAGGAAACTATTTCGAAGGATGATTTTAAAGATGAAATGATTTACAGATTACCAACACTTAGACATTATCCAATCAGATTCATATCAATAAAAAATAATTATAAAGTTCGATCTGTTTTAGAGAAATCAATAGAGGTGTTTGATAGAAGAAATATTAAAATGAAAACCAAGTTATTAAATAATGTGTTTGCAGAAATTATTAGAGAATATCCTCCACCATCAACAAAAGGTAAGGAAGTAAGAGTAAAGTATATTACTCAAATAAGAAATTCACCTCCATTATTTGGAATTTATTCAAATCGTCCTGATCTTATTTCTAAAACGTATAAGAAGTATCTAATAAATCAAATTAGAGATAGGTTCAATTTTGAAGGTGTCCCAATCAATATTTCATTTAGAAAAAAGTGATTGTAATATAAATAGTTTGTATAATATTAAAATAATATTATATATTATCTTCCCAATTTTAATTGGTTCAAACGCGGGGTAGAGCAGTCTGGTAGCTCGTCGGGCTCATAACCCGGAGGTCGCAGGTTCAAATCCTGCTCCCGCTACAAGATTTGTCATATTAATTTATGGCAAGGTCTGATGAGGAGATACCCACAAAAAGGGACTCAACCACATGAGTCCCTTTTTTATTAAATCAAATATTTATTCAAATAAAATAATATTATTTTAAAAAGATATAATAATTATTGTAAAAAATGACGTTTCAAATAATTAATTAAGAAATAATTTTTTTTTTGTATATTAGACAATCAATTTTAACATAATTAAATAAATTTCTACGATGAAATGGAATAAAGATACTTTTATACTTGAATCAAAGAAGGAATGTCCTCCTAATATTAGTAATGTGATTGTTACATTAGTTAATTTTTGTGATGAAAATGCTGATAATATCTCTTGGGGTAGGGGAAAAGGGTACGGGACACTTACTTTTAAATGTGATAGTTTAGACTATGGGATGATATCATTATTCCATTTGACAACAAATGGCCAAATAAAATTCCCTTTAAATAACTTAAGAACTAAAGTAGATCATAAAGAAATTATCAATGATTATCAGTTAAAATTAGAGTCTAATTTTATGATGGATTTTGATGAGGATAGATATCCCTCAGATAAATTTTTAAATATTGATGAAATTTTTCTCATGAAGTCTGAAATTGATAGATTTATTTTCACTATTCAAAGTGTTTCAGCAAGACTTCACCAGTAATCATGCCAAAAGATTATAATTTCTACAAAAAGATTTTTTTAAAAAGTCTAATATTTTTCTTATTCAATTTCAATTTATTATTTTCTGATGATTGTAATGATTCATTAGCTATAAACTATAATTCTGATTCTAATGATAATGATGAATGTGTTTATATTAATAATATTAATAGTATTGTAGTAGATGAAGATACAATTGCTGAAATAGATTTAAATACATATATCACTGATGGACAAGGTGCATTTGGAAACGATGTTGAATTCTATAATAATATTTCTTTTAGTGTTATATGTGATGGTATCACAGGTATTATTAATGGTGGTTGTGAAATTAATGAAAATAATGAACTTTCTATTTCTTTAGTTGAAAATTTTGATGGTCAGACAGAATTTTTTTATATATCAATTTATTATAATGGTGAGTATATAAAAAATGATGGGTTATCAATTTCTATAAATCCCATTAATGATCCTCCGGAAATCTTAACTCAAAATAGTAATCTCCAAGCAATCTTAGGCAATACATTTGAGCTATTTATCGAAGCTGAAGATGTTGATGATTATTCTTTTTCATTTGTGCTGGTTAATGAGCCTGTAGGCATGAATATCGTAAACTACACGACTTCAGCGATTGTTTCATATACTCCTCAAGAATCTGATACTTTTAATTCATGCAATGGTTTTGAATGTTTTCAGTTTCAAATAAATGTATCTGATAATCAAGGATTAACTGATACTAAGGAATATGAAGTTTTAATTGTTGATGCTAGTAATCAACTACCTGCAATTATATTTCAAAATGAAAATATAAATGTTAATGAAGATAGTAATGTATCAATAAATTTTACAGTAACTGATGATGATGGTTTCAATGCAAGTGATTTATCAGTAATTGCTATATATTCTAGAGGTAATATAGTTAATGAATATCATTCTGCGTCAGGTAGTGGCTCTAATTATAGTACTTCTTTCCCAGTTAGACCAAATTGGAATGGAACCTTTCAAGTTACAATTATTGCATATGATGATGTTAGCTATACTACAGATACTATTGATGTTAATGTAGATTCGTTAAATGATAATCCATATATTACTGGATACGAAAACATTATTTTTAATGAAGGGGAGAATACTGATAGAACTATTTTTATATCAGATATAGATACAAATACTTTTTTAAACGAATCTCCTTATAATATTTCAAATATGTCTTTTGAAATAGATTCAGATGAATCAAGTCCAAATATTTTATATGAGATAATTTCAGGAGGAGCAGGTAATTCATCAGCGAGAATTAATTTTTCGACAAATAATGAAGATTGGTTTGGACAAGAAAACTTTACTATAACTTTAGATGATGGTGTGTCTGGTTTAGTAAATCAATCATTTCCAGTATTAGTTAATAACATTAATGATGGGCCTACAATTAGCAATATTGATAATCAATTAATCGATGAAGATACTACCTTGAATTTATTAATTAGTACTCAAGATATTGATTCAGAAAATTTATCATTATCAGCATCATCTGACCATTTATCATTTGAATTTAATGGAGATAGTTTAGAAATCACTCCAAGTAAACACTTTAATGGTGATAATTTAAATGTGCAAGTAACTGTTTCTGATGGATTTTTATCAGCTTCGACGAATTTTAATCTTTCAATATCGGCTGTAGATGATAGTCCTTTTACTGAAAATATAAATTTTCCTATGCAGGAAGATAGCATTGTAGAAATTGAATTAAATGGCGCTTTAGAACTTTGTACTGACACCATATTAGCTAATTCAGATGGTTCCATTACATGTGATTGTGAAAGTTTAGAATCAGGGTCATGCGATATCGAAGATCAAGATTTAACATATCAAATTATACAGAATCCTTCTAGTGGCATTGTTGAAATTAATGGAAGTATTGTTACTTATAGTCCTGAATTAAACTTTGCTGGTATAGATCAATT
>CBFHVR010000007.1:0-2869 GCA_965659495.1 uncultured bacterium | reverse complement strand
TCTTCAGCGAATAAAAATGAACTTAAAAACAATAATTTAATTAAAGTCTTCATAGTTAAATATAGAATAGAAATGCATACTTATTCAATCGTAATCACAGGTGAGCAGTGGGGAACACAAAGGTGGGGAACACAAATATATTAAATTAGTAAAATTCTCCTCAATAAAATAAGCGAAAGACACTTGACTGGGGGTCAAGGGGTCAGCAGTTCAAATCTGCTCGTTCCGACACCAACATAAACTATAGAAACCCTTCTATTTTTAGAGGGGGTTTTTATTTGTATACTATTTAATCAATCATACTCTAACTTATTCTTAAATGAGCATTGGGAGATACCAATTGGGAGATACTTTTTTTTTAACTATTAAATTAGGTATCATGGCAGTTATAATTCCTGAAGGTTATAAAGTTATTTAAGATAACATTGTTTATTATAGCCATTTATTTAATAATAAAAAACTAATAGAAACCTAATATTATTTATATATATTAATTGATGCAAATCTTATTACTTTTATTTTTATTTACAGGTTGCTCAACTAGAATAGCTGATTTTACAATTATTTCTACAAAAAATATTGATATGGATGGAAATTATGAGCTTGTAGAGAGTAATGTAAAAGGTAAAGATGTAACACCAATCATCGTATATATACCTATTGGAAGTCCAAGCATAGAAGATGCTATTGATGATGCTTTAAATTCTGTGGATGGTGATATTATGACAGATGTTACTGTAAGATCAAATATATTGTGGTTTGTGTATTTTGGTACATACACATATGTAGTGGTTGGAGATGTATGGAAAAAAGTAGATTAATTAAATATTATATTAAAAGGAAAATAGTATGAAGTTTTTAATTTCATTAATTTTAATAACAGCTGTTTTTGGATTGACTTTCTCTAATCCTGAACAGAAAGTAATTAAAAATTCTCAAATTCAAATGAACAACTCTGAATCAGAATGGTTAACAGAAAGTGATTTAAATTCTAAAGTTGAAAAGCAAGAGAAATTAGTATTAGCTGATGTGCTTGAAGTTGGAATGTCAAAATATTTTTATCTTGTAGATGGTAATCGAATAAGAGGTGTAATTACTAAGATTGAGAATCAAAACTGTTCAATTGAGACAGCGGAAGGGATTCTTGTTGTACCAATTACTGATATTCTTGAGGAAATAATAGATTTAATTAAACTAGATGATACTAGGTATAAAGGAGCTTTACTACGAGAAGATGCTGAAAGTTTATTAATTAGATCCAGGTATGGTGATGTTACAATAATGAAAAAAGAAGTTCTTAAAATGGAAAGGTATCATGGAGGAAAATTAGCCCCCGCAGTTGAGTCAAGAAGGACTTTTGACCAAGGTGAGGATGAGTTGATTAGTCAATTTTGGGATTCAAATGCATTTATTCTTGAACCCAATACTTTTCTTTTAACCCCTATTTCTTTAGGCTATGGATTTACAGATAAATTTATGATTAGTACGAGGTGGAGTTCAAATTTTAATGGAGATATAAATCTTCTTCCAAAAATAAGATTGTGGCATAAAAAAGAATCAAATATGGAAAGTGGTTTTACACTAGGATTAGGTATACATCAAGAATATCCATTGCAAACAGCAATAAGTAAATTTTCTCATGCTTTTGTTAATGAAGCTGGTGAATCTTTAAATGAATCATCTATATCAGATGATGCCTTTTACGAATTATATCAAGATGATGATAATGTATTGTTAGAAGGATATTTAGTCTATAGTACTAAAAGAAAAAATCCAACAGGAAGAGGTAAGGTAGGTTGGAGCGTAGGTGTGAAAACAAGTAATATGATTAATCATCTGAAAGATATTCCTGTTAATTTCAATGGGCAGGAATTTACCTTATCAGGAGATGAAAAATATAAAATTCCAATTCGAGTATATGGATTGTTTCACTATGATCTTCAAAAAAATATAAAATTTGTTGCATCAATGGCATATGATAATTCATATAGAGAATTGGAATTTGATAAGTCTACTGAAGACTTTTTTGGTGATGTTGGTGACTCTTTTACATTTGATAGTTTTAGAGGAGAAGCAGCAGAATTTAGTTTTGACTTTGGATTCATGTATGCTGTTAATGATAATTTTCGAATTGGAGTTCATTTTCAACAACCTTACATAGACTTCCATTGGGAATTTTTTGAATTTTAAAAAAAAATAGAACCATAATGTTTGACTATTTACAGTATTTATCTGTTTTATTTTTAATATTATTTGGGATAATAATTCATAAATATGAGAATAAATATCCAATAGAAAATTTTAGACGTCTAAAAACATTTAAATTTGATATGTTCTCAATTATGATATCAACCTTATTTGTTTTATTTATCTTAGATTTTCTATTAAATGAAAATATCATATCATTAATTGACAATACCTTTGGTTTAGGTGGATCAATCTCAGAATGCCCATCTTATATATGTTTAATTATGGCATTAATTGTAGGAGATTTTGGTTATTATCTAACACATAGATTTTTGCATCTACATCAAATGTGGAATGCCCACCAATTTCACCATTCAACTATAAACATATATTGGTTTTCAGGTTTAAGAACCTCATTTATAAACTCTTTGTTAATTAGAATTCCATATTTAATTGGATTTCAAATGTTTGAAATTAACCATGAGATTGTATCTGCTGCTGGTATTTTTTTATTAGTTATAAATTTTTGGATTCATTCAAATTTGAATCTTAAATATGATAAATTTTTATCATATATATTTATAACTCCCAATTTCCATCGTATTCATCATGTGAATGATGAGCAAGTAGCAGGCTGTAACTTTGGAAATATTTTTTCGGTTTGGGATCATATTTTTGGAAC
>CBFHVR010000006.1:0-1603 GCA_965659495.1 uncultured bacterium | reverse complement strand
TAAGTTCATCCAGCTCTTAGCCATTAATATTTTTTTACACTTTTTATGAATATCCTCTTCAGAAATTTCTCCAGTACTAATTGCTACTTTAATCAATTTTATTGCCTTGGGAACATCTTCGGCGCATAACATAATATCATTGCCTGCAATTAATGCTTTTACATCTAATTCGCCAGGCTCATATAGGTCACTAACTGCCTTCATATTTAATCCATCTGTGAACTTTAACCCTCCAAAACCCATTTCTTCAGTAAGTAAACCATTAACAACATTTTCTGAAAGCGAAATTGGTGTGTTTTCATTATTGTCCAATGATGGTATAAATAAATGAGCAGTCATGATACTTCCAAGACCATTTTTAATTAAATAATCAAAAGGTTGCAATTCAATTTTTTTAAGTCGATACTTTGAATGATTAATAACTGGTAATGTTTTATGAGAATCCTTATCTGTATCTCCGTGACCTGGAAAATGTTTAGCACATGCCAAAACATTATTATCTTGTAAGCCCTGCATATAAGCTAAAGACAATGAAGCAACTTTTTTATGGTCCTCTCCAAAAGATCGATTATTTATAATTGGATTGTTTGGATTTGAATTAACATCAACAACCGGAGCAAAATTAATATTAACACCAATTAACTTACATTGTCGAGCTATCTCAGCACCCATTTCATAAATTAAATTTGAGTCTGATGATGCACCCAATGTCATTTGCCAAGGAAATCTTAATGCAGAATCTAGTCGCATGGAAATACCCCATTCAGCATCAAGAGCAATCATTAATGGCACCTTGGATATAGATTGATAATAGTTAGTTAATTTAGCTTGTCTTTTTGGACCCCCCTGAAGAAACATTACTCCACCAATTTTATGATTTTTAATCAACTTAGAAATATGGTTTTCATGTTTGCTGTTTTTATTTGAATATGCAGAAACCATAAAAAGTTGACCAATCTTCTCATCAATAGTAAATAATTCTAAAATACTATCAGCCCACTGTGATGTTTCATCATAAAATACAGGATTATTAACACCTTGAGAAAAAAGATGATTATTAAAAACAAAAAATAATATTAAAAGCAGAAGTCTTTTCATCTTAACAAAAATATGAATTAAGACTTTTATTTTAGTAAAATTTTATTAGCTAATGTATCTACTTATTAACGGATTCTTAATAATATATTTTCTAATTTTGTTTAATGATGAAACTACCTAACTTACCATCATTCTTCAACAAACAAAGTATTAATGGATTTAACTTCATTCCTAGATTTCACAAAATCAATCCACACAAAAGAAAAAAAATAAACTTTAAAAGAAATCATGACAGTTTTAATATAAAAGGGAGAAACAAAAGAATAGCTTTTATAATTATTATTTTATCTTTGTTAAGCTACTATTTTTTAAAGTAAAACTTCCTAAAGATTTGGATATAATACAACTTTTGCCTGATCATATTGCAAATCAAATTGCAGCTGGTGAGGTAATACAAAGACCATCATCAGTTGTTAAAGAATTAGTTGAAAATTCTATTGATTCAGGTGCTACAGAAATTCAGTTATTAGTTCAAGATGCAGGAAAGAAATCAATACATGTAATT
>CBFHVR010000005.1:0-2363 GCA_965659495.1 uncultured bacterium | reverse complement strand
AGTTGTCTTCTCAATTAAACAAAAAAAGTATTTCATTTTTAATTGAAAAAAAAGTTGAGTCTATTCTTGATAAGTTTAAAAAAAATGCAAAGGATATAAAGCAATACAATCTATTTTTCAATCAATGGTTTGATGCTTTGACAATTATGAAATTTTTAAAATACTTAAATAATTAATCTACTATCTTTATTACTAATTCCTCATTTATCCTAAATCTATCCCCATAAATACCTTTAGGATCTCTTTTTCCAATACCTAGAACCATTACAACATGGGATTTATTGTTTAGATTTAGCAACTTTTTTACTCTTGTTTTATCAAAGCCTTCCATTGGACATGAATCATATCCTTGTGCAACTAAAGACATCATAATATTTTGGCATGCAAGTGCAGTAGTTTTTGTAACTATTTCAAATAATTCATGTTTATTAGAAGGACCTCTTGCAATAGGCTTAAAAAAACCAATAAAACTAAAAAAGAATAAGATTATTTTTCTTATAATTGTTGATATGCCAAATGGGTCATAATAGTATTGCAGAGGTACTAAGGTATTATAGTATTTTTCAACTAAAGGTATCAATTTATCTTTTTCTTTATAATGGTTAATTAAAAGATTTTTATTTCTTTTCCATGTATCAATTCTTGATACTGCAACTATTAGTTCTTTAGCTGTTTTTGCAGCATTTTGAGAAAAACATGCTTTTATAAGTTCTGCTTTTTTATTTTTATCTTTTATCCAATAGAATTCCCATGGCTGTAAATTTGATGAATTTGCAGCAAGTAATGCGGTTTTTAAAGATTTTTTAATCACTTCTTCAGGCACTTCTTCATCAGTAAATTTTCTTATTGAACGTCTTTTATTAACTAAATCAAAAAAATCCATACTCTTCTTATTCCTTTATAAATTATATGTATATTTCGTTACATAGCGTATTATAATACTAATATTTTTAAATTGAAAATTTTAGTAAATTTTAATGATGAACTATTTTTTAATTATTTTAAGTTTGTTTTGTATAATATATCCTTGCGATGAGGGATATATTGAGATAAACAATCTATGTTTTTTTGAAGATGATATAGATGTAATACAAACACTTATTGATAATAGTTATCAAAGTAATATTGATTTAGGATGTGATGAATGGGATGAATATTGTGGATCTCCCAATCCTTATATGGATAATAGAGATGCTTGGTTTTGGCAAATAGTTGACGGTGTATCCTATAATTTTGCAAATGGAAATGGAATTGTAGAGCCTTTAGAGCTTGGAATTCAAGAATGGCAAAACGGACGCTTAAAAAATATTATGTGCGGAGCATATATTTATTGTCAATTATCAGGTCCTATTCCAAATGAGATAAACAATTTGACTGAGGTTAATTCTTTTCGAATGGAATTTAATTATTTGAGTGGTGTTATACCTGAAACAATATGTGAATTAGATGCTAATTTTTCTGATTACTTAGTATTTGATGTAACAGGAAATAAACTTTGTCCTCCTTATCCAGAGTGTATTATTCAATCTGAATGGTGGAACCAAGACGTCTCTGAGTGTACAGGTTGCAGCTCAATTTCAGGGGATTTAAACCTTGATAATCAAACAAACATTCAAGATGTAGTTATGATTGTTAATTGTGTTTTAAATAGCAGTTGTGATGAATGTTCGGATATAAATAATGATCAGATAGCTAATGTATTAGATGTGATAGTTGTTATAAATATAATATTAGGCCAAAATTTCTGAGATAATATGATTAAATATTTAATATTACTTTTTTTTCACTTCAATTTTTTGATAGCTCAAATAGGAGCCAATTTGATTGCCTCTGGATTTGATCAACCACTTTATATCACAAATTATCCTAATGATAACAATATGATATTAGTAGTTGAACAAGATGGTATAATTCAAATCATAAAAGATATGAAAAAAGTAGATGTACCATTTCTTGATATTTCAGATAGGGTTCATCAAACTTGGTATCCTGCTGATGAGAGGGGGTTATTAGGATTAGCTTTTGATCCAAATTTTGAATATAATAATAATTTTTATTTAAATTATGTAAACCAAGATGGTTATACAACTATATCACGTTTTAATTCAAAGGGTAATTTAGGTGATCCAAAATCTGAAGAAATTTTATTACAATTCGAGCAGCCTTATATGAATCATAATGGTGGTTTTTTAGAATTTGGACCTGATGGATATTTATATATATCTATTGGAGATGGAGGGTCTGCGGGTGATCCTGAAAAAAGAGCTCAAGATTTATCTAATTTGTTTGGTACTATTATTAGAATTGATGTAAGTAAAGATGTTGGTTACAGTATACCTGAAGATAATCCGTTTTATAACAAA
>CBFHVR010000004.1:0-6166 GCA_965659495.1 uncultured bacterium | reverse complement strand
GATGCCCACATCTCATTATCACCATCGCATGTTGCAGCTGGCATTGAGGCATGTGTTACCGTATTATAACATAACTGTGCATGGCATACATTGCAATCATCTGTTGCACCTAAACCATTAACATCTCCATCACAATCTGTAATGTCATCATTTGTATCATCACCACCTGTTGTACCGCCATCAGCAGTACCATCATCTTGGTCAGTATCAGTGCAAGAATCACAAGTTACTGGACAATAAACAGATAAAAGAGTATTGCCTGCTAATCCGTCACACCCTAGCTGAGCTGCTGCTTGAGCACAACCTCCAGGAAAACCAAAACCAGTTATATCTAAATCAGTACATTCATCATCGTTTGATGTATCATCACCACCTGTTGTACCGCCATCAGCAGTACCATCATCTTGGTCAGAACAATTACTATTAAAATATGGATCTCCAGGTATTCCTGGAATATAATAATTATACCCTAAATCATTACACTCTGTTTCAGTTAAATCATAGTAAACGCTGTGAGTTGGGTCATCATTTAAACCTAAACTAAAAAAAGTATAGCAATATGAATTCCAACAATTGCCACATGAATCAGCAGTGTAGCCAGATGGACAAGAATCACAATAACCATTATAATAAGGATCTCCTTGGTCTCCTGGATTAACCCACAAATTCTCGCATTCATTCTCGTTAATATCATAATTGACCTCATGTGTTGACATATTATAACAATACGGCAACCAACAATTACCACAATCATCCTCTACAAAACTATAATTTGAATTAGGAGCTACACTTGGGCAAGCACTATAAATAAAACCACTAATTATTACTAGATTTAATAAAATTTTCATTTTAAGCTATCCTTTTTGTTATTATTACTTTATTACTTATGGTAATAATTTAAAATAGCTATTATTATAGGAGCAAGGATTATTTCGACTCATAAGTCGAAAACAAGAATTAAAAGTCTGTAAAATTAATTAAATATAATATTTTTTGCTATAAGCCAGGGAAGAATTATATATAAAAATGAATCTTGTATAAGATAAAATAAAAAAATTCCAACCGCGGCTTTCCAACCATACTTTTCAAATAAACCTACTATTCTTTTTTTAAAGTTGCCAATCATATCTTAGGCTTTAAAAAATTTTTCAACATATCTTCAAACTCATTATCTTTCAATTCTTCATTATTACTAATGAGAAGTTGGTGAAACAAGCCACCAATTGCTTTCATAAGTAATTGAGGATTCAAATCTACAAATTCTTTTTTCTCAATACCTTTTTCAATAATACTTTGCAAAATTGCATACAATCTTTCTTGATAGACTTTCCAGGGCTGCTTACTTGGATCATTAATATAATTTGGAGCAGTGAATAAGAAACCATATAAAACTTTATCTCCAGTAACGACCTTGCTCATTATTCTAATAATTCCAATAAATTTTTTACGAGGTCCTATATTCTCAACAACCCTTGATTCAATAGATTCCCAGAGCCGTTTCCATCCATGCTCCATAATATGTATAAAAACATCATCTTTAGAATTAAAATAGTAATATAAAGTAGCTTTACCAAAACCTGATTCTTGAGCAATCTCATCCATGGTAGTTTTTTCTATCCCAACATCGTTAAAAACTCTCAAAGCTCCCTCAAGTATAGCTACTTTTCTCTGACTTCTTTCTTTTATTTTTCTATCTGATACCATTTATCATAAAACTCCTTGGTCGAAAATTAAAACTTGAAGGTTATATATTGCAATACTTTTTCATTTTTTTTCATTAGCAATATGAACAATAATTCTTTTAATACTATTTAATAATAAAGATTTTGTAAAAACAAGGTCAAAATCATTTTTTTTTGCTTTAGATTGCATAGACTTACTATACTTGGTGTAAACACCGAAAACTGGAATTTTTGAGGTTTTTTTAATTAATTTTGCAATATCTAGATTATTAGTATCAATATCCACAACAGCTACCGATAAAAAATCTCCAAATAAATGATTACTTTTATTTGAAATATCAGCTTTATCAAAAAAATTAAGTGAAAACCCAAATTTATTACATTCAGTTGCAAATCTTGTACAAAACATTGGATCATCTGATAAAACGTTAATATTAAATTGATCTTTAATCATCAATAATCGGTGCAAGCTTCCAATTAAAATCTTCAATATCATCTATTGAATTTAAATTTTTTAAAGTTTCATCGACAGCATCTATCAATAAGTTAACATTTATACCCCTACAGCCTGCTCTATATAATTTTAACTTTGGCAAGCATTTACCGAACAATCCTTTCGCACCATTTATATTTAAATTAGTTATGTGGAAATAACCTACTGATAGTTGGATTAACCCTTGAATAAATTTTGCATCTTCTAATCGATAATCTGTCCATAGATCCTCCCAATATTCATGAGCATCATAATACTTCTTATTATTAAATGCTTTAAGTCCCCTTAAAAATAATTTATTTTTCATCTTATCCTCTTCTATACTCACTAATAACCTCATAAAAATTATTTATCTTTTTAATTTGAACTGCTACAACATTTGGGTCATGATAAAAAAATAAAATCCATTCTTTATCTGAAGCTAAATCAAGAAATTTCTTTTTCTCACTCAATGTTAATGATGCATTTAAATCATAACCCATTATCCAAGGAAGTTTTAGATGTGATTTAAGAGGAATTAAATCAGAACAAAAAACCAAGGTATTACCTTTATCTGAAACAACAACTAATTGTTGACCTGGAGTATGACCATTGACAATATAAGTATCTAATCCAGGTAAAATTTCTGCATTATCAGGAATAAGATGAAGCATACCATAATCTTTCAGGCACAAAAAATTTTCTCTTAAATAACTAGCACTATCTTTTGGGCTAGGCTTTAATGCAGCCTCCCAATTTTTGCTGGAAATATAATATTTTGCATTTGGAAACCTGGGTTTCATATCTCCATTTTTATTTATTTTAACCGCTCCGCCTACATGATCAAAATGAAGATGAGTTAATACTACATGCGTTATATCATTAATGCAGTAATCATACTTACTTAAAGTATTACTTAAAGAATTTTTGGACTGTCTTATCTCAAATATTTCTTTAAACTTAGAGCTATAATGATCGCCTATCCCAGTTTCTATTAAAACAACATTAATTCCATCATCTAAAAGCAAACATCGCATGGCTAGATTTATTCTATTTTGGGCATCACTTTTATTTGTCTTTGACCATAAAACCTTTGGTACAGAGCCCATCATTGCACCGCCATCCAACTTAAAATCGCCAGTTTCTAAAACTTTAACTTTCCATTTTCCAATATTATCTAATTTCATTTTTCTAAAAAATTATTTACTAAACTCCATATTTCCTTATCATTTTTTCCATTTGATATTTTTAAAGCAGACCTAAACATATCCATAGTTATTATAAAATCAACACTTAAAGAGTTTTGATCAATATCTCTAAAATAAAGCCCTATCCACCTCCTACCAAACTCTAGTTGCTCTTTTTTGAAATTTAATTTTTTTGTTGAATCAGAAAAATCAAATTGGTCGGACACATTTGATTTTATATATTCTTTAATCTTTTCTCCTCTTACTAATTCTTCATTTAAGACAGAATAATAAGTTAATATTTTTTTAATTGTATCAGGAGAATAAGAATAATTATTAAAATTTATATCAACTCCTTTATTTATTTTATTAAGGCTACTAATTTTATGAATTGATATATATTTAGTACAAAATATAATATTTTCATTTATATTCTTAAAATCAAGAAATAAAGACATTTTATAAACAGACCAAACCAACTGAAATACATCGCTTTTATATTTAATACAAAATTCTAATAAAAACTCTAAAATATGTTTCCCATCAGAGACCTTCAATAATGAATCAATATTGTTTAAAGATTCTTTAAAATCACTATTTATAAGCGATTCTTCTAGCGTTGCAAATGAAACTGCAGCAGGTGTACTTTTTCCTTCTAAAATACCAAAGGAGTCAATATGGTTACAATTTTTTGAATATTCAATACAATAATCCAATAAGTTATCTTGCACTATTTCAAAATCAATTCCTATTATTGACTTTACTGAGTTTATTAGTTTCACTGGATGTGAATCAATATCAGAATCAACAAAAAGAGAATGGTAATAGCACTTAGATATTTTATCTTTTATTACTTGAGCATTCATTTTTTAAATAAATATATTATGTTAAATTATCTTCATATTATTATTTTAATTTAAACAATATGATTATAACAAGCCTATATACTTATCTAGCTATTTTAAATAGAAAAAAACTACCAAATATCGAATGGTTTTTCCCAGCTTTTTTGCTGGGATTAATACTTCCTGACATAGATACCCTTGCAATACAATTTAAGATCTTAAGTTTCAATTCAAGCAATACGTTTGGTCATAGTATCATTTTAGTATTATTAATATACTTGATATTATTAATTATCTATGAAGTTAATAAAAAAAATAAATATTTAAATTTGTCAAATGGATTAATGTCAGGAATACTTCTGCATATTTTTTTAGATTCAATCATTTCTATTAACCCTATAAATATCTTTTGGCCTCTTCCTTTTAACTCAATTAATTTATATGATAATATTTTAATTCATTACTATCTAAAGATATACATAAATATTTTTCTCTTTCTTTTATTTAGATACTTTTTTTTCTTTTCAATTGAATGCAATTTAAATTCTAAATATAAAAATGGGTACTTAATTAAACTCTTATCGTTTTCTATGAAAATAGAATATTTTATAATATTACTTTATATTTTTACATTACTGTTTGGATTGAAAAATATTTCAAATATAATTTTTAATGCAGGTTATTGTTTTTCAATACTAGTGGTCTACATTGCAATAATCAAGGGCTGGAACAGCTATAACTACTTTGATAATAAAACAAATATTAAAAAAGACTTATTCTCTAAAGAAAGAGAAATGATTAATCTTCATTAAATTTTACTGAAAAGCTTGGATACCTGTAATTTCATGACCAAGTATTAAAGTATGCATTTCATGAGTACCTTCATAAGTATAGACACTTTCAATATTCATCATATGTCTCATTATAGGGTAATCAGAAGTTACTCCATTAGCACCTAAAATCTCTCTTGCTAACTTTGCACATTCTCTTGCTACCCAGACATTATTTCTTTTAATTAATGAGACTTGGGGATGTTTTAAAGATTTATTATCTTTATTTCTGCCAACTTGCATGGCAATTATTTGACCTTTAGTAATTTCATTTAGCATCCAAACTAGTTTTTCTTGTATTAATTGAAAACCAGCTATAGGTCTACCAAATTGTTCTCGATCTTTTGAATACTTAAGAGCTACTTCATATAAATTCATAGCTGCACCAATAGCTCCCCATCCAATACCATATCTTGCTTGATTCAGACATCCAAGGGGTCCTTTTAAACCCTTTACATTCGGTAATAAATTTTCATCAGGAACAAAGACATCTTCTAAAACCAGTTCTGAAGTAATTGAAGCCCGCAAAGACCATTTTCCTTTCATAATAGGGGCAGTAAAACCTTTAAACTCTTTTTCAACTAAAAAGCCCCTTACAATACCATCATCATCTTTTGCCCAAACAACTGCAAGATCAGCTATAGAACCGTTTGTAATCCACATTTTTGAACCGTTTAGAATGTAACCTCCATCAACTTTCTTTGCATTAGTTAACATTCCTGAAGGATTGGAACCAAAGTTTGGTTCCGTTAAACCGAAACATCCAATTTTTTTACCTTTAGCTAGCTCAGGCAACCATTTTTTTCTTTGCTCTTCCGAACCATATGCATAAATAGGATACATAACAAGAGAACCTTGAACAGAAACAAAAGATCTCACACCTGAATCTGCTCTCTCTAATTCCTGACAAATCAAGCCATAGGCAGTACTAGACATGCCACCACAACCATATTCAACAGGTAAATTACAGCCTAGAAATCCCTGACTACTAATTTTACTTATTAATTCCTTAGGGAAAGTTCCTTTTTTATAATTTTCTTCAATTATAGGCATCACTTCTTTTGATACAAACTCATGAGCCATTTTCTGAACCATAGTTTCTTCATCTGTAAAATGTTCAGATATTCCTAAAAAATCTATACAACTTAGC
>CBFHVR010000003.1:0-9760 GCA_965659495.1 uncultured bacterium | reverse complement strand
GATAATTCAACGTGTGCTGGATGTGATGGTGTTGCAAACAGTGGTTTAGTTAATGATGAATGCGGCGTTTGTAATGGTGATAATTCAACGTGTGCTGGATGTGATGGTGTTGCAAACAGTGGTTTAGTTAATGATGCGTGCGGCGTTTGTGATGGTAATGGTCCTACTTATGACTGTGGAGAAAATGGAGATTTAGTATGTTCAGATACTGATTGCGCTACAGCAGGCGGAACAATTGTAGACACTAATTTATCTGCAGGGTGGAATTGGATTTCTACTAATATTTTATCCCCTGATATGAGTTTGGGTGCTTTATTTTCTAGCGTTGAGGGTGACGATTTTATTAAAAGTCAAACAGGTTTTTCTACTTATTATGATCTTCCAGGGTTTAGTGGTTGGTTTGGTGATATTACTAATGTAGAAATTGGTAAAGGATATAAATTAAACCTTCAAAATTCTTATAACTGGACTTACACAGGAATAGGCGTATCTTCTTCAGATTACCCAATATCCTTGTATGCAGGTTGGAATTGGATAGGATATCTCCCATCATCTGATTTAGAGATAAATACGGCATTGACATTTGAAGCTCAAGATGGAGATTATATTAAGGGTCAAACAGGCTTCTCTACTTATTATGATTTACCTGGTTTTACTCAATGGTTTGGACAGTTAAATACTTTGTCTCCACTTAATGCTTATTTAATTAAAGTTCAATCTGATGTTGTATTTACTTATCCTGAAGGAATCTCAAGAGCTTTGGATTATAATTTTGATTTAAATCCTACTTTTGATTATGGAGAATTTGAATTTAATGGTGCAATAACTGCATCAATTAATGCCAGTGATATTGATGTGTCTAGTAATGATTTTTTAATTGCTTACGATAATTATGGAGAGATAAGAGGAAAAGTAAATCCAATTTATTTCCCTCCTTCCAATGAATATATATTCATGCTAATGGTTTATGGTAATAAGAATGATGAAACTTTATCATTTGAATATTATAATCAGGATGCAAATCGTAGTTATTTATTAAATGAAACTATTAATTTTGAATCTGATATGATTATTGGTGATGGATTAAATCCATTGAATTTTAATATGAATAACATTGAAGAGGTTTCTGTTTTATCTATATCAAAAGCATATCCTAATCCATTTAATCCTTCGACAAATCTTGATTATTCAATAATGAATTCAGGGAATGTTGAAATCACTGTTTTTGATATAACAGGAAGAAAAGTTAGTATTCTTGAAAATTCATTTAAAAATGCTGGTGATTATAATATAGTATGGAATGCGCATAATAATACAAGCGGAATTTATTATATTCAAATTTTAGCGGGAAATGAATTGAAAACTCAAAAAGTAGTTTTATTAAAATAAATTTCTAGTTTATAATTATTAAAAATAAAAAGCTCCATTATAATTTGGAGCTTTTTATTTATACAATAGTGTTGTTAATTTAATTTATCAATGTATATAAAAATAAGTAATCTTACAAAATCTTTTAAACTCTTTAAAAGATCTGCTGGTCTAAAAGGTGCTATTAAATCTTTTTTTAATCGTGAATATCAAACTTTTACAGCATTAAATGAAATTAATCTAGAGATTAATGAGGGTGAAATAATTGGCATTCTTGGAGAAAATGGAGCGGGTAAAACGACATTAATTAAACTTATGGTTGGATTATTGTACCCAAACAGTGGTACTGTAATTATAGATGGTTACAATCCTTGGGATAGGAATTATAATTTTTTAAGCAGTATATCAGTTGTAATGGGTCAGAAAAATCAACTTTGGTGGGATATCCCTGCATCGGAGTCCTTTCTGCTTAATAAACATATATATAATCTAAGTGATAACGAATACAACGAAACATTAAATGAACTTGTTGATTATTTAGACGTAAAGGATAAGCTTAATGTTCAAGTTAGGAGATTATCCTTAGGTGAAAGAATGAAAATGGAAATTATTGCTGCGCTTTTACATAGACCCAAAATTATTTTGTTAGACGAACCTACACTTGGTCTTGATGTTATTTCTCAATCTAAAATTAGAGAATTTGTTAAATACTATAATAAAAAATATAAAACTACATTTGTTATTACAAGTCATTATTCCAAAGATATACAAGAGATGTGTAGAAGAGTTTTTGTTTTAAATAAAGGGAAATCTGTTTATGAGGGAAATTTTAGAGATCTGGTTAGAAATATTAATCCTAAAAGAAAA
Organism: uncultured bacterium; assembly: GCA_965659495.1. GTDB lineage: Bacteria > Fidelibacterota > Marinisomatia > SCGC-AAA003-L08 > D37C17. The sequence goes on along the minus strand of CBFHVR010000003.1, from coordinate 7,525 downwards.
TTAGTTTTTGAATTTGATAATGCTCCTGATTCGGAATTACTTATTTCATTAAAAAATAAATACAGTTTTGATATTAATGACAGGATACTAACAGCTATTTTATCAGAAATTGAATTACAGGATTTGTTGAAAAATTTATTACAAAGTTTTAAAGCTGATAATATAACTTTTGAAGATATTCCTGTTGATGATGCTATGAAAAGTTTTTTTGAAAATCCTCAAAAATATATAAAATAAACAGTTGGGTAAGTATTTTTCAATATTAAGAATTAATTGGATCCATGCGCTTGAATATAGGGCAAATGCATTAATAGGTCTATTTGCAATATTATCAGGACTTTTTATTGAATATCAGATTTGGACTTTAATTTTCTCATCTAGTGATACAACAAATATTGCTATGAAGGGCTCAAACAGTGTTTATACTTTTGAACAATTAATTATATTTATTTTTTTATCAATAATTGTAGGTCAACTAAAATCCTCATGGATTACTTCATCTCAAATGATAATGGAAATAAGACAAGGACTTATTAGTAAATATTTGATTAGGCCCATATCTTACTTTTGGTATTACTTGATGATGTTTATAGGAATAAATTCTCTTTATTATATCGTTTATTCAATTTTAATAGTAGTATTCGTATTTTTATTTCCCAATATGATTTTTGAACTTGATTTCAGTTTGTTTGGTTTTATAATTTCCTTGTTCTTATCAATTTATTTATCATATTGTATCTATTTTATTATGGTATGTTTTGCTTTTTGGTTTGGAGAAGTTAGGTCTATTGTAGTCGCATATAATCTTGGGATGATAATGATTTCAGGCCAATATATTCCTATTAGATTATTTCCAGAAAATTTTTTATCAGTTTTAAGTTGGACTCCAGTACCTTATTTAGTTGATTTGCCTGTAAGCATAGCAACAGGTTTATTACCTTTTAATGTTTGGAAAACCGATATTTTATATGCTTTTATCTGGTGTTTTATTTTAACAATAATTAGTTTACTATTTTATAATAATGGTATTAAAAAGTATGAAGCATTTGGCCAATAGATACTTAACTCTTTGGCTAGCATTTTTTAGAAATACTCTCTCAAGGGATATGGAATTTAAATTAAATTTTATATTTGAAATGTTTATTGATGCTGTTTATTACGGATCTTTATTTCTTTTTTTTCAAATTATTTTTCAATTCACTGATTCTTTAGGTGATTTTAGTAAAGATGCAGTAATTATTTTCTTATTAACAGTATATATTTCTGATTTATTGTATGTCTTTTTTTTAGGCGGTAATGTTTTTGGTATTAATGAAAAAGTTAAAACTGGTGACCTTGATTTCATATTACTCAAACCTATGAATTCTCAATTTTTTATATCTTGTAGATATGTAACTACAAATGCATTAATTTCATTATTTATATTAGTAGTTCTATTATTGAGATTAACCTACATTTATCATAGTGGAGTAATCTTATTTGAAAATTACTTTATATATTTAATATCAGTATTTTTAGGTATGTTTATTTTTTATTCATTTGAGTTTATGATTTCATGTTTATCATTTTGGTTTAGAAATTTTTCTTATGCAGGTTGGCTTGCAAGTGAGTTGATTAAATATTCTAAAAGGCCAGATTCAATATATAAAAATTGGTTTAGAAAATCATTATTTACAATTTTTCCCATGGCTTTAATTTCTTCAGTTCCAGCTAGAATGTTAATTTTCGGTGTAAATTATAAATTGCTTTTACTACAATTTTTTATAGCTTTATTTTTTCTTTATTTAACAACTATAATTTGGAAAAAAGGATTGAAGTTATATGAGAGTGCTTCTAGTTAAGTTTTTCTTTTTTTCTTTTTAGCAGCCGGAAATAATATATTATTTAATATTAGCCTATAGCCTGGTGAGTTCCTGTGTAAATTTAAATCTGTAGGAGGATCTCCTACGAAATGTTTATAGTCCTCTGGATCGTGTCCGCCTAAAAAAGTGAAGGTTCCTTTTCCTGCATTCCCATGAATATATTTCGCTTGGTTAGAAACGTAGTCTTCACCCATAACTAATACATGTTTTTTTAAGAATTCTTTATTATAGCCAGTTGTTTGTCCCATAAATCCATTTATAATAGATGAATGATTTTGTGTTAGCATTGTTGGGACAGGATCCCACTTAGCTGAAAACTCAAATAATGAAAAATAATCTTCTTCCGCTCCTTTTGTAACAGGTAGATGGCTTGGTGGATAGTCAATTGTTGAAAATTCATAGATCATAGGACTTGTGTATAAACTATAATTTTCAAATGCAAATGAGTTATTAAAGTTTAATTTATTGTTATAATTATTATCTGCAGGAGACCCATCAAATACACTCTCTGCTATATCAACATTTTGGGCTGCTAGAGCTATATCAAAAGAATCTGTGGCAGAACACATAGCAAACATAAAACCTCCATTTATGACATACTCTTTTATTTTTAAAGCAACGCCTTTTTTTAATTTATGTACGCTCCCATATCCATGATTATGAGCAATTTTATTAAAATCATTTTCAAGCTTCTTGTACCATGATGTATTCTTGTAGCTTTTATAAAATTTACCATACTGGCCTGTAAAATCTTCATGGTGTAAATGAAGCCAATCATATTTAATTAATTCTCCAGTAAGGACTTCATCATCAAAAATAGTTTCATATTCAATTTCGGCATAAGTTAGTGCTAGAGTTACAGCATCATCCCATGGTTGTTTACCCTCAGGTGAATAAACAGCAATTTCAGGAGCTTTTTCAAGCACAGCAATATCCATATTATTATTGTTTATTGTTTCATAAATCGTATTTATTTCTGAAGAGCTTACATTATAATAAGTAATGCCTTTCATTAAAGCTTCTTTTGCTATAATATTATTATTCTCAATTAAGAAAGAACCATTTTTATAATTTAGGAGCCATTCAATCCTAACTTGTTTTTTAAGTGCAGAATAAACTAAGCCGTATGCTTTCAAGTGGTCATTTTGAGTCTCATCCATAGGTATAAGTAGTTTTTGATTAAAAATAATACTTATAAAAATAAAATAATATATGATATTTGCTCTCAACTTGTAATTTCTCTTAGTCGTAATCTAATTAAATCATAATAAATGCTGTTGGGATAATTTTCTAATAAATATATATATAAATCAACAGCATTTGATGTATCATCTAAAATATAATCATACATTTCAGCTTTAAGTAATATGCTTGATTCTATTATAGCACTTTCATTATCTACTGTATTTAGAATACTTATTGCTTCTTCAATATTATTTTGTTTAATCAGTAGATAAGCATGCTCATATTTCATTTTAGATGAGATTTCTATATCATTATTTTTTGTTAATTCACCAATTATTTTAATTGATTCATATCTCTTGTTTTGAAACCTTTTCATTAAAGATTTAGAATAAGACTCAAGCTCTTCCTTATTATCACCAAATATTGCTATATAATTTTTTATTTTTAAAATATCATTATAATAATTAGTCATTTTTAGTTCACTTTTTAAAAAAGTATCAATTTTTTGATTTAAATTTTCCCATTCATTTAGATAAAATAATATTTGAATTTCTTTTATCAAAAAGAGTTCATTTGGATCAATATAATTATCATATTTCTGTAGTGTTTCTTTAGCTTTTGTTAAATCACCTTTTGAAATCATTATGTTTATAATTTCAATAATTGATTTTGTATTAAACTGATTTGAATTATTTGTATTTAATATTAACCTATTAAATAGTTTTTGTGAACTATCAAGGTCTCCAAGAATTTTATATTTGATTTGTGCTAAGTTATATAATGATCTTGTATCCTTATTGTTAATTATTAATGAATCATATATTGCAATTGCATTTTCAAGAAATAAGTTCTCATCTTTACCAATTTTTACAAAGGGAGAATCTAAAAGCTCGTTCTTATATATGTTAGAACTTATGGGCAGATTGAGTTCATTATCCTCTAAAATGATTTCATATAACTCAGCTAGCTTTATAATGCTTGACCTTAGTGTTTTTGTTGAAAAGTTGGAATTGATTATATCATTGATTACAGTTTGTGCTAATTGATATTCTTTATTTTTAATTAAGCTATCAATAAACTCTAAGAATTTTGACTCATCACTTGAATATTCTTTAAGTAAATTATAGGCACTATTAAATTTTTTATCTCTAAACTCTAAGTCAGATAAAATTAATTTTGCATTATTAGATTCATATTGACGCAATATTGTTTTTACTTCATTGTTAATATTATTAAAATCTGGGAATGATAAAATTTTATTTCTTATAATATTGTATTTCCATGGGCTTTCATTATTATCTAGGTGCAATATAAATTCATTTATAGATTCTTTTATTGATAAATTCATAGCATAATGCATGCCTAACTCATAAGAAAAAAAATCTTCAGCTCTCTTTGCTCGAATGATTTTTATATTTTTATCTAATTCTAAATTTTGATTATTTTTTAATAAAATGTTAAATAGTGATTTTATATTTTTTTCTTTTGTCATTTTATTATTTACAATATCGGTTGTTATTTCTACCCATTTATCATCACCAATCCATATGAGTATATCAATTATGTCTATTTTAGATTCAGTATTATTATTATTACTTTCTAAATATAGTGGATAAATTTGTTCTAGAGTTTTAAAATCGCTTTCATTTTTTAATATTTTTTTTAATGGATAAAATGCTTCTTTTAAAAATGGACTTTCAAGAAATAATTCATAGTAAATTTTTTTAGACTCTTTATTTAGTCCATTATTTTGTAAAGTTTTTGCTTGACGAATCTTTTGATTTTGGCTAGGAGTTAGTCTATATTTTTTAGTTTCATTAAATACGATAGATAGCATTATAATAATTAATATATAATTTATTTTATTCATTATTATTATTTCTTTGAAGATTTAAAAAATATAATCTTGTAATATTCTGATAATCCATAGGGATGTCTTCTTTCAGAGCTGATTCCATAGCATTAATAAAAAATGCATTCTTATTTTTAATATCTAAGGATTGATTAACATAGTCAGAATCTAAATTATAATTTGACGCTGTTTTACTAATTCGTTTTTTAGAAAAATCTTTTTGAGTTAATGATTTTTGGCTATCGAGCATTTTAGATAAAATCCTTTGTTGTCTTTCAATAGTTTCCCTTGAAATATTATTGTTTTTTAAATCTAAAATAACTTCATCCATTTCATTCCCAGCATTCGATAATCCACCTGTTTCTTCACCGGGGTTATCTCCAATTAAGTCCTCTAGTTTTTGTCTCAATTCACTTTGCTGTTTAAGTAATTCTTCTAGTATAGATTTCTGCTGCATCATACTCATTTGACCAAGCTGCATAGTCATTTGGTTTATACCTTGTTGCTTATTTGACATTTGCTCTAGAGATTCCATGAATTTTTCAAATCCAGAAGCTGATTCGCTTGCTTGCATCTCTTCCATTGACAAAAGTAATAAATATGTTATATTGTTAATATATTTTAATATCTTTTCATGCTCATTGAATGCTGTAGTAACTTTTTTTTGTTCAACATTTGAGATAGCTTTAGATATAGATGATTTCAAACCTCCTATTTGACGGTTTATATTTGGATTTATATAGAACGTACTATTAGATAAATCAGTTAGCTGTTTTGTAATTTGATTTAGTTGTCTATCAATACTATCTTGTTTTCTATTAATTTCTTTTAAATATGGGCTTCGTGATTTAATACCCTGAGATACTGAAATTATTTTTTCTTGTTGATTAGACATACTAAGTAAACTTTCGATTATTTTTATAAATTCTTTGCTCAATTTATCTGATAGTTCTTTTTTGAAACTATTGTTTATTTCACTGATAATTTCTTCAATATCCTTTAAGTTTTTTTCTGTATTATTTGAAGCATTTTTATTTACTGATTGATTTTGTTCATTCATCAATTTTTCAGTTTCTTTATTTATAGAACTTTCTGACAAGTCTGATAACTGATTAGAAATATTATCTGAAAATTTATTAATTAGTTGAGCTGTCTCTTCAAGAATTTGATTAAATTCTTGAAATCTATTTTCCTGTTTTGTTGTTTTTTTATTGATGATATATTCATCTTCTTTATTACTAATATCAAGGATAATATCGGACTGTTTTTTTATCATGTTTTCTATTTGCTCAGCTAATTCGTTAAGCTTTTGTTCAGCAAGTGCCATTTCAAACATTTCCATGTATTGATCTAATTGTTTTTCAAATTGCTCCATATTAAAATTATAGTTTTCTAAAGCTTCAGATATTTTATTCATATCCATATTTTTTATAGCATCTTGAAGTTCTTGCATTGCTCCAAATAATTCTTCACTCATTATCTGTTGAATGAGATTTTGAAACTTTTCAAATTTATTAACTAAATCATTATCAAATAATTGGTTTTCAGTTGCTTTTTCTACAATTTTTTCAATATTTTTTTCTATTTCTTCAATTTGAGAATTTATTTTCTCTATTTCTTCAAATGAATCTTCAATTTTCTGTTCTTGCTCCCAGTTAGTTTCATCTGATTTAAGAAGCTCCATTCTCATATTATTTGTCATTTCAGAAATTTCTTCAATAGATGAATTTATATCTTCCATAATATCTTGAGTATTTGTTTCTATTTCTTCTATTTCAGTAAACAGACTTTCTAAAGAAGGAAATTTTCCAATAATAGTTTCTGATTCAGATATTTGATTTCCATTTATTTCATTATTATCAATAGCTATAATTCTAAAATGAAGTTCCTCACCCATAGAAATTGGAAGATTATTTATATCCCAATTAAAGTTTAAATTATATTTTTTATCATTTTTCATTAAAATATCCAATTCTTTTCTAATTTTATTTTGATTAAATTGTGGAAAATCTTCGGATAATATTTGATATTCAATAAATATTTCTTTAATACCATAATCATCAATAATATTTGCATTAATAGGAATAATCATTAATTCGTTAATTTCAAATTCCTTTGATGGTTTTTGGATTGAAATATTAGGAGGATTATCTTTTTTTGTAATTAGAGTATACTGCCTAGGATTTAGGTTTGGAATAAATTCATTGTCCAAACAATGCAAAGTAAACGTCATTTCATCTGTAAAGTCAATGTTTTTACTGATTTTACGATTATTAATTTCAAGATTAATTCTATTTTGATTGGTTTTTAACCATGCTGAATTTAAAGGTTTATCGGATGTGCCGTTTATAAGCAAATTACTACCTATAGGAATTTGAAGCTGATTTATATTTTTATAATCTTCAACATATGTATCTAAACCAGTATATTCAGGAGGTACTACTTTAAATGTAAATTCAATAATTTTTGGTCTTTGCTTTACATCTATTGTATATTTTTTTGTTGAAATTATATTCCATTTTGAAAAAAAATTAGGATTTTTATAGCTGGCCCAATATTCAAATTTTTTATTAATTTCATTAAAAGTAAGGGAATATAAATTATTTTTATTAGGAATATTTTTTTT
>CBFHVR010000002.1:0-2183 GCA_965659495.1 uncultured bacterium | reverse complement strand
TAAATAATCATAAAAAAGCACAAGTAAGTTTTGTTCTTGATCTGATTTATTAATAAAAACACCACCTTCTGGAAAGGAAACCTTAAGACTTTCATTTGTAAAATTTGAAACTGTTACATTAATAGATTTATAGGTTCCATTGCTTATTGCAGAAATATCCACATCTGGGTAATCAACTATATTATAAAATTCTCCTTCAGTTTGTGAGAAAAGATTTATTGAAGATATTAGACTTATTAAAATTAATATATTTTTCATAATTATATTTTTAGTTATTCTTTAAATAAATTAATCAGAAAAAAAATCCTGTTTTTTTAAGATTAACATTTATTTTTTTGTTTTCATTTACAGTAAATTGTTTGACATATATTTGATAGCCTTCTTTGATTATTGAAATTTTAGCTTTTGTTCCAGGTAATATATATTCCGTTAATTCATTACCTATATGCCCTACTCTATTTATTATGATAGAAGCATTTGATACATTTTTGACTATGACTTCTATCTTACACTCAATACTATCCTTTGAATTTCTTGTTCCAGGTTTATTTTGCTTATTAAGTAACTCTTCTTTTAAACCTAATAAAGCAATATAAAAATCATTACAACAACTAAATCTATCCAGTATTTTTTTAGAAGTAGCTTTTTGAATAATATCATTCATTCTATCAGAAACAAAGGGGTATATTGCTTTAGGTTCAATTAAAGGATCTCTGAGTATACAAGCCATTATCTCTGCTTCAGTATGATTTGTATATGGTTCTTTACCAGTAACCATATGCCATAGGGTTATACCTAATGAATATATATCTGAACCTGAAGTTATTTTTTCTTTACTAACATGCTCTGGACTCATGTACATTGGAGTCCCTCCTACACTAGAACCAATTCGTGTTAAATTTTCTGTATTTAAATTATTCTTTGCAATCCCAAAGTCTAATAATTTTACGCGATCAGATTCATCAATCATAATATTTGAAGGTTTAATATCACGATGAAAAATTCCCTTTTCATGTATATGAGAAATAGCATCTAAAACTTTTAAAAAAATATTTATTGCTCTTAATTCGTTAATGGGACCTGTCTTATTTTTAATCATATCATCTAAAGGAATACCTGAGATATGTTCCATTATTAAATGATGACCATTTTCATCAGAAATATAATCATATAAAGTAACAATATTAGGATGATTTAATTGAGCCAAAACTTTAGCTTCATCAACAAATCTTCCTTCTTGCATAGAATTATTTATTAGATTTTTATTTAAAGACTTAATAGCAACTTCTCTTCCTAATCTTTTATCATTATAAAGAGATACTGTTCCTTGAGCACCTTTTCCAATCTGTTCTATTAATTTATAATTTTCAAATCTCATACATTATAATGATTGCTGATCCTTTCTTTTTAATGAAAAATAAGTTAAAATTAACATGATAAAAATAATAAATAAAACTGCATATGTGTCTAAAGACAAATTACCATTAAGATTATATTCTTGAAAATCCGTATGAAAACGGCTAAGAATATATTCATGCGATGCAATTGTTGAATATATTCCAATTTGCATTTCTTCAATGATATTTTCTTGAATAATTGCAAAACCTTCTGTCCCCCATCTAGAAATAGTAAAATAACTTAAAATTTCAATACCTAAATTATCAATCTTGGCTATTATTCCTGCTAACATTATTTGTGGTAGTAATACAAGGGGTACAAAACTCATAACGCTTTCAGTAGTTTTCAAAACAGAAGATAGAAAAAGGCCCAAACAAGTTGCCGCTACAGAAAGTACTAACATCCATAAGAAGAATATATGAGGATTATTAAGGGTAACTGATGAATCATTATAAAACACAAAAAGAATAACTACAAATAAAAATGTTTGAACAACAGAGAAAAAAGTTAATACTGAAATTTTTGAAAACAGATAAGGAACTATGGAAAGGTTAAACATTCTTTCTCTTTTATAAATAGAGTTTTCACTAACAATTTCTCTAGAAGCGTTATTAGTACCAAACCATATAGCAGCTACTGATGATATAAATAATACTGAAGCAGAAACATTTTTGAAAATACAACAAATTAATATGGCAATAATTGGAGCCTGTAAAACCATTATAAGACTGTTAAATCTATCGTTAGTTTTAATTTGGAAATACCTTCTTGTTAGCCAATATAAT
>CBFHVR010000001.1:0-1738 GCA_965659495.1 uncultured bacterium | reverse complement strand
CTTCCATGTCTTGCAGCTATCAATATATCTGGTCTATCCTTTTTCATAACAATAATACCATACGCACCAACAACTTCCTTTAATGCACTTTTAACAGTATTAAAAAAATCTAATTTTTGTGTCTTATGTATGTATCCAATAAGTTGCACAAGAACTTCTGTATCTGTATCACTCTTAAATGAAATACCTTTTTCTTTTAGATACGTTTTTAAAGTATAATGGTTTTCTATAATACCATTGTGAATGATTGTAAATAAATTTGTTTCATCATTATGAGGATGAGCATTAATTGTAGTAGGTTCACCATGAGTCGCCCATCTAGTATGACCTATACCTATTGAGCTTTTATGATTACTTTTATTTAATTTATTTTCTAAAGCTGATATTTTACCTTTGGTTTTTGTAGTTAAAAAAGAAGAATTTTCAATAGTTGATATACCTGATGAATCATAACCTCTGTACTCTAATCTTTTAAGACCACTTAAAACAATATCTTTAGCATCTTTATCACCAATATAACCAACAATACCACACATATATGTTATTCTCCCAATATTTACTTACTATAATATAATTTCAATTTTATATACATTGTAATATTTTTATAATTATATTAAGCATAATTGATTTCTATCACTTTTAATAATATTTAATAAGGATTTAAATGATTGTAGTTTCTGTAAGTGGATATTTTGACCCATTACATGTAGGTCATATTGAATATTTTGAGTTATCTAAAAAGCTTGGAGATAAACTTATCGTAATAATAAATAATGATATTCAAGCGAAACTTAAAAAAGGGAAATCTTTTATGAGTGAAAAAGATCGAGCAAAAATAATATCTTCATTAGTATGCGTTGATGAAGTTTTTGTTTCAATTGACAATGATACAACTCAATGTAAATCACTTGAATTTTTAAAACCTAATATATTTGCTAATGGAGGTGATAGAAATAATGATGAAATACCAGAAGCAAATATATGTAAGAAATTAAATATTCAAATAATTGATGGATTAGGGGAAAAAATTAGATCTTCATCTGATTTTACAGGTTTAAGAAAGAAATAAGATATTATTTTTTATATATATCCCATGTAGTCTTAATAATATTTTCTAAGTCAGAATACTTATTTTTATATTCTAGAATATTATTTGATTTTGCATATAAAGATTCAGGATCACCTTCTCTTCTCTCAATAATTTCATAATTTATATTTTTTTTAGTTATTTCAATGGTTTTATTAATCACATCTAGTACTGAATGAGATTTACCTGTAGCCAAATTAGTTATAATTTTTTTTGTTGAATCTAATTTATCAATAACTTTTATGTGAGCCCTCGCTAAATCATTAACATGAATATAATCTCTTAGACAGGTTCCATCTGGTGTATTGTAATCATTACCAAAAATATTCAATTCATTTCTTAATCCAACCACATATTCCATAATAATAGGTATTAAATTTTGAGGATTAGTTTCCTTTTTTTTAATACGACCTTTTATATCATAACCTGCTGCATTAAAATATCTAAGTAAAGCTACATTGATACCTTTCAATTTACTGTGCCATGAGAGGTGGTGCTCAATCATCATTTTTGTATAACCATAATAATTAATTGGTTTTAATTGGTGTAATTCATCTAAGGGTAAATATTTTGGTTTACCATAAACTGCTGCCGTTGAAGAAAATATAAAATTTTTAACATTATTATCAATACAAGAATCAATGAAAGAAA